>JANMJN010000180.1:0-3278 GCA_031371355.1 Saprospiraceae bacterium | reverse complement strand
ATTTTTTGCTGTTTCAGCCAATGCTTCCGCCAAGGTACAAGGTTTTGACGTAATTGAAAGGGCTGCTTTTAGTCCTAAATCGTTGAGATACTGAGGGGGTAAATCCAATGCACCACAAAGCGCAATAATTGGTTTTCCTTTCGCCTTTTCTGCGATGCCTGCAATGAGTTTGCCTTGCAAAGTTTGAGCATCAAGGCGTCCTTCGCCTGTAAAAATATAATCAGCATCGGCAATGTGTTTGTCAAAATTTGCCCAATCCAAGACGGAATCAATGCCGCGTTTCATCACCGCATTTAACGCATAAAGACATCCAAAACCTAAACCTCCTGCTGCACCTACTCCTTGAACAGTCGTATCAGCTTCAATGATATTAGCAAAATGTTGTAAGCCTTTATCGAGCGTTTCTATGTCTTGTTCTGTCGCTCCTTTTTGTTTTGCAAAAATATATGCTGCGCCATTTTTGCCGAAAAGGGGGTTTTTGACATCGCAAATTGCTTCAAAATGGACATTTTCGGTTTTATACTGAGGGGGTATCACTTTTTCTATTTTATCTAAATTTTCACCAATTGGCGACAAAATAGTGTCGTTTTTATCCAAAAACTGCCAACCTAACGCGGCTGCCATACCAATTCCCGCATCGTTTGTCGCTGACCCTCCAAGACCTATAATAATACGTGTCGCTCCTTTTTCAATTGCGTTTTTAATCATTAAACCAACGCCGTAAGTCGTTGTTTTGAATGGATTACGCTCTTCCTTTGTCAATAATTGCAGCCCTGCGGCTTGTGCCATTTCAATAAAAGCTGTGGTATTGTCGTGGCTTAAACCGTATGTTGCGGTATGTTTTCTTAAAAGTGGGTCACACGTTTCGACTGTAATTCGTTGTAAATCAAAGTAATGCGCTGCAATATCAGACAAACCTTCGCCACCGTCGGAAAGCGGCAATTCAACGATGTTTGCCTCGGGCAAAGCAGCAATTATGCCGCGCTTAATCGCTTTGCAAACGCTGAATGTATCGAGCGCATCTTTGAAACTGTCGGCTGCTATGAGTATTTTCATGATTATTTATGCTTCATCGCTGACCGCTTGAATCAGCCCTTTGATATACCCATAACAAAACGAAAATGCTTGCAAATGAGCCGCCGAATCATGGTGATGTGGCACGTGGTCAGGCATCACCATACCCGCATAACCGACATCGCGCAAAGCACGCACAACGTGTAAAAAATTCATTTCACCATTGTCGGGATACACTTCTTGAAAATTATTAAAACCGCCTTTGATGTTGCGTAAATGTACATTGAAAATTTGATTTCTGTCTCCCACCCATTTGATGATTGGAAAAATGTCATTTTTAGGATCTTTTAAGCCTTCAGCAATTGAACCGATGCAAAAATTGAAACCGTGATAAGGATTATCGTAGAGTTTTGCAAACCGTTTTATACCTTCAAAAACATCGGGGCTGTTCCAACGCATAACGCCTCTGTATGTGGCAGGCACAGGCGGGTCGGCAATATGATTGGCTAATTTTACCTTATATTCTTGAGCAACGGGCAACAAACGGTCGAGCAAATAGGTGATGCGCTCAAATATTTGGTCTGCCGACACATCGCCCGCTATGGTTTTGGGTTGGGGATTTTTCAATGCCTCTTCATAATTCCAAGTGGTGTATTCGGTGTTGCCACGTTTTAGGTCGAGTGTCATGCCCGTCCGCAAAATGGGCAAAATAACGGTGTTGTAATTCAAGACTTTAATGCCTGTTTTCCCTGCCACTTGAATCATTTGTTGCAAAATATCAATTTCACGGTCGCGTTCAGGGCTTTTGCCCAACATAATATTCGGATATTTGGCTTTATCAATGCCTTGTGAGGTTAATGGGAAATGATAAGCGTCAAGGCTGATACCATATTTTTCACAGGCTTCTTTTTTTTTCAAGGAATCATCCAAATCCCAACCTTTGCCTTCAATGGTTTTGGGCCAGTCACCGTCAATATTAAAGACACCATGACGGGCTTTAAATTCCAAATTCTCAATGCTCGTGCCGCCTGATTGACAGCCGACTTGCATTAAAACTTTTTTCTTAGGTGCGTTTTTGATTTCCATTTTATTCTCTGCTTTTGCCTGTTCAGTACTCAAAACCGAAGGCATCACAGAAGCCATTGTTATAGCTTGAAGTGCATTTCTACGTTTCATTTAGGTATAAGATTAATGATTATTGAATATTTTTTTGACCACAGATTAAATAGATTTGACTGATTTTTGCTGATTTTTTATTGAAAACACTTCTTATACTGAGGGGGGTATTATGAAAAGAGAATCAGTTGAATCCGCCAAATCAGCGGTCTATTTTACCAACGAACTGCTTTAAACTTCCAACCCGGTACTTTTTTCTGCATTTCAGGTTCATCATCACGTTTTGTCAAGCCACAATCCAAGTAGTTTTGATGCAATTTTGCCAAAGCCTCGCGGTCAAGTTCAACACCAAGACCGGGTTCTGTTGGCACTGGCACCGCACCGTCTTCAAATGTCAAACGTCCACCTATAATCACTTCATCTGATTGCCACGGATAATGTGTGTCCAAAGCATATTTCATGGTTGGAATAGCCGCACCCAAATGCACCATTGCCGACAACGAAATGCCCAAATGACTGTTGGAATGCATGGATAAATCACGCCCAAAGGTCGAACAAACGGCAGTCAAACCCATAGAAGCGCGTAAACCGCCCCAAAAATGGTGGTCACTCAAAATGATATCTTCCGAACCAAGCGCAATACTTTTTGGAATGTCCTCAAAAGAAGTCGTACACATATTGGTTGCCAAAGGCGTTTTGAGGGCTTTTCTGACGGCTGCCATATTCTCTTGCCCGCGCGTCGGGTCTTCAAGATATTCAAGAATCGGTTCTAATTCAAGACCATATTTGATAGACGTTTCGACTGTCCACAAAGCATTTGGGTCAAAACGTAAAGGCACTTTGTCACCAAAGGCTTCATGCAAAGCAAAAAGCGCATCACATTCTTGGCGTGGTTCAAAAACGCCGCCTTTTAGTTTTATGGATTGAAAACCAAATTCTTTGCACATGGCTTTAGCTTGCGCGACAATTTCGGTTGGATTTAAAGCGCTTTTTTGACGAGCAGCTGCCCAACCTGTGGCTTTTGGGTCAATATCAAACGCTAATTTGCCGCCAGCTCCTTCATATTTATAAAACAAATACGCTGAAAAGGGGACGCTCTCACGACGTTTTCCCCCTAATAAATCCACAATTGGTTTACCAACTATTTT
>JANMJN010000168.1:0-2386 GCA_031371355.1 Saprospiraceae bacterium | reverse complement strand
TTCAGTGGTATGCCGACGTTTCAAATTCACTTGGAAACAAAAGGTAATTTGACGATTCCTGTTTTTCGCATTATGATGGCGGGTCAACCAATAACTTCGCCTTTTGGTGAAGTCTTGCTGGCAATGTTGTGTATGTATATCTTGTTGACTGTCATGCGATTAGATTGGCGAATATCGCTAATTGGTTCAGTTGTATTCGGTTTATCTACTTTCAATATGGACATTATTGCCGCTGGTCATTCGACTAAAATGGTGGCTTTGGCTTATGCACCCGCCATTATGGCTGGCGCAATTTTAGCTTTTCGAGGTAAATTCCTCATTGGCGCAGCACTCTTTGCCCTCTTTACGGCTTTGCAGATGTATGCCAATCACTATCAAATCACCTACTACACTTTCTTGATTGTTACCGTTCTCGGCATTTCAGAACTCGTGAATGCGATACGTGAAAAAACGCCTTTAGTTTTCGGAAAAGCGGCTTTATCGCTCATTGCAGGTTTAACTATTGCGGTTTTAACCAATTTGACGACGATTTGGACGACTTTGGAATATCAAGCAGAAAGTACACGTGGCAAAACGGAACTAACAGCCGCTTCAAAAATGGCTTTGCAAACCAATCAAGGACAAACGGCTTCGAGCAATCCCGATGGTGGTTTGTCAAAAAGTTATGCCTTCGGTTGGAGTTACGGCATCGGCGAAACCATGACGCTTTTGGTGCAAAATGCCTACGGCGGTGGTGCTTCGCAAAATATGGAAGACGTAGATATTGCCAAACAAGGCTTGGGCGGTGCGCTCTATATGGGCAATCAGCCTTTTGTGGGCGTGGCTATATATTATGGTGCGATTATTATTTTCCTCTTCGTTTTGGGTATTCAGTTAGTTGACCCTCGTTGGCGTTGGGGTGTTTTGGCTGCAAGTTTTTTGACTGTAGCAATTGCTTGGGGCAATAATTCGCCAATTGGTACGCTGTTTTACGACGTTTTGCCGATGTTCAACAAGTTTAGAGCGCATACTCAGGCATTAGGTTTGGGACAATTGCTGTTTTCATTGATGGGCATGTTGGCATTAAACCAATTTTTGACCCCCTCAGTATCCAACGAAAAAAAGCAACGTGCTTTGCTGATTGCGGCAGGTGTAACGGCGGCGTTGTGCGTTGTTAGCATGATGGGCAGCTTCGCAAACCCTGTGGCAGACACTCGTATTACAGAACAAATTAAGCAAAGTAGCCCTCAAATTGGTGCGCCACAAATGACTCAAATCATGTCAAGTTTGCACGAAGCACGAGCAGATTTAGCAAAATCCGATGCCATGCGGTCTTTGATGCTCATTTTAGCGGCGGCGGCTTTGTTGTTTGCATCGTTGCGTGGCTTCATTTCTAAATCATGGATTGTGGTTGCGGGTATCGGTTTATTGTGTTTGGGTGATGCTTGGACGGCTTCGAGACGCGTTATATATGATGCCAAATTTCAAGAAGCAGCTGCGGCACAAGCAGAGATAAAGCCTGCACCCGTTGACGAAATAATCATGAAAGACAAAGATTTGAGCTTCCGTGTCTTGGATTTACGCAAAGGTTTGCCATTTGAAAATGCCAATACGTCTATGTTTCATAAGTCGGTTGGTGGTTATCATGCGGCTAAAATGATGATTTATCAAGAGTTGATTGAGCGTTATCTCGGCAGTTTTGAACCTAAAAAACCGATGCAAGAGCAGCCTAATATGCCGCTTTATGGTATGTTGAATGCGAAATATGTGGTTCTTGGCGATGAAATGAATGGTTTACAAATCAATCCTTATGCTTTGGGCAATGCGTGGTTTGTCAAAACCGTCAAGGTCGTTGACAATGCTGACCAAGAGTTGGAGGAACTCGGTAAAATAAACCCAAAATTTGAAGTCGTTGTTCAGAAAAAACAGGCTGAAGTTATTGGTTTGACGACCCCTCAGTATGATTCGTTGGCAACCATAAAAATGACGGCGTACAATCCTGATAAACTCGAATACGAATCCTCTGCAAAAACAGACCAAGTGGCGGTCTTTTCAGAGATTTATTACCCCATGGAAAAAGGTTGGAACATGACAATTGACGGTCAACCTGCAAAATTTGGTAAAGCGGACTATGTCTTACGTGCTGCTAAAATCCCTGCGGGCAACCATAAAATTGTTATGGAATTTCATCCAAAATCCTACTATTCAGGTGAGACTTATAGTATGATTGCTTCAGCTTTGTTGTTGATTGGTTTCATAGGCGGTTTGTTTCTGTATTTCCGTAAAAATGGCTTGCCCGATGCGGATTTACTGCCCGAACAAGCACCTGTTGAAAAAGCAGTGCAAAAAGCGACCCCCTCAGTAACGAAGCCGTCTGCAACAGAAAAACCGAAACCAACAATGCGTA
>JANMJN010000131.1:0-5076 GCA_031371355.1 Saprospiraceae bacterium | reverse complement strand
TGCATCACCTGATTTATTAGACAAAACAACTTGGTTGAAAGAGTGTTTGCCCAATATGGGTAGCCGTTTGGGTATGCATACTGAGGGGTATAATCCTATCCGTGGTTTGAGTGCGATGGACGAATACTTCATTAACGAAGCCAAAGTGTATCCTCAAAATCCTGTTATGACGCAAGAAGATTGGCAGAAAATTGTGGACTTTTATAAGAATTCAGCACCCAATCAATTACCGTTGCCTCCTAAACAACTGCCAGTCAAAATGGGTTTGCCCCATTTTCAAATCAAGAAACCCAATATTGCTACTTCCTTACCATTGACAACGCTTTGCCAAATCAATGAAAACGCTTCTGAATTGTATATCGGAACGATGCAAGGGAAATTGCTTGTTTTGAATAAACAACTCCAATTAACAGATTCGTTTCAAATCGCCTCAGCACCCGTCAGTATTTTCAAGAAAACAGACGATATTTTTGATGTGATGACGATGGGCGAAATGCGCCCAACCGAAGAAAAAAAAGGCGTTTTTCAACCCATTTATAAACAAAATCCAAAGGCAAACAATATTCAAGAACAAATTGGGGAACTCAAACGACCGGTTCAGTTTGTAGAAGTAGATTTGAATAATGATGGCAAAAACGAAATAGTCATCTGCCAATTTGGTTATCAAACAGGCAAATTAGCTTGGTATGACCGCCCAGGCAATCGTTGGCACGAACATATTTTAAGTGAAAAGCCTGGCGCATCGAAAGTAATTCCCTACGATTTCAACAAGGATGGCAAAATGGATTTAGCTGTTTTGATGGCACAAGGCGATGAACATATTAGTATTTTTTACAATAAAGGAAACGGCGAATTTGAAGAATCGGTGGTTTTGCGATTTCCTCCTGTTTATGGCTCTTGCGACTTGCAAATAGTGGATTTCAACAAGGATGGCGCTATGGATTTGCTTTATACGAACGGCGATAATGCCGATTTTTCAATGATTCTGAAGCCTTATCACGGAGTCAGCATGTATTTGAACGATGGCAAAAACAATTTTACAAAAGCCTTTTTTTATCCCATGTACGGTGCATTTCAAGCGGCAGCTGCCGATTTTGATCTCGACGGCGACATGGACATCGTGGCTTGCTCGTTTTTTCCTGATAAGATCGACAAACCTGAATCAAGTGTGGTTTATCTGGAACAAACCAAACCGATGGTTTTCCAACCTTACTCTTTCAAAGAAGCGATACAAGGCAAATGGTTAACTTTAGATATTGGCGACCTCGATAACGATGGCGATACAGATATTATCATCGGTTCATTCTTGGGTTATGAACGTGGCAGTAAAGAAAGAGTCAAATATATTGATATGAAAATGCCGTTTTTGTATTTAGAGAATAAGATAAAATGAAATGAAAGAATGACTAAATCCTATAAATTTAGAAATTCTCATTTTTTCAGTTTAATTTTGCGGCTCGAAAATGGTCTCGTAGTTCAATGGATAGAATAGAAGTTTCCTAAACTTTAGATATGGGTTCGATCCCCGTCGAGACCACCCCTAAATCACGAAACCCCTGTAAATCAAAGATTTACAGGGGTTTTTATTTTTTAATTTGTACTTTTTTCAAAAAAAAATCTTCTCAAAATAGCATTTTATGTCATTCTTCCGTAAAATATATTTATGAAAAATTGTTAAACAATTTAAACCATAAATATGTCCGAATTAAAGTCCTCTTCAAAGCTATTTTCGGTATTAATACCTGTTTTTAACAGCGAAAAACGACTTCAAAATGCTTACGAAACAATTACCAAGCATCTGACTGATGAGCGAATTCCCTTTGAATTACTCATCATCGATGACGGCTCAAAAGACAATACTTGGCAACTTGCGAAGGACATTGCGGCACCTGACAATCGAGTTCGAATTTTCCGATTGAGCCGCAATTATACCACGCCTTATGTCCATTTTGCAGCGTTCAGTGTTTGCCGAGGGGCGTGTATTATGTTTATGCCAGATGACCTTCAGCGCCCTGTAGAAACACTTATCGAATGTTATAGAACATGGGAATTAGGGCATAAAATCGTCATTTCGTATCGCAATTCACGCGACGACGGTTGGCTGACTGATTTTTTTGCACGTCTTTATTACCGCATTATGAACCGTCTTTCCGATATTTCTTTTCCCATAAACGGAGCAGATGGCTTTCTCGCAGATCGTGAAATAATTGATATTTTGAATACCCGCATCCACCCTATTCACTCTTCTGCAATGGTAGAAGTTATGCGCCTTGGTTTTGACCCTGTTTATGTACCGCATGAACGTAAAAAAAGGGATGGGAAATCGCGTTGGACATGGCGTAAAAAAGTCAATTTAGCAAAAGACACTTTCTTTGCCTCATCGTCTTTTCCGATTCGATTTATTACAAATTTTGGTTTGACTATTTCGATACTTTGTTTATTGTCCATCCCATTTTGGATTTATGGGCGATTTTATGCGAACAGTCAGATGTTTGGTTTTCCAATATCGGGTTGGACAACCCTCATCATTTTAGCGTTTTTTTTCAATGGGGTTATGTTGTTTTCTTTGGGAATCGTTGCGGAATATATTTGGCGGATTTATGAAGAAGTAAAAGGGCGGCCAGGTTTTATTATTCGTCAAGAAAACATTGAAGAACGCAACTAAGTAAACTGAAAATAATAACATGGATTTTTTTTCTTCAAACACATAGCCGCATAGCGCACATAGTTTTTAGATTTTCCTTTAAAAAAGCTGAAAAAACGCTCATTATCGGGCATTTTCTATGTGTACTATCTGACTATGTGTTATAAAATTGACCATGTTATTATTTACTCGTTACTAATCTTCCTTTTCAACCCGCTTTATTTTTAAAATTCGAATAAGTTTAATATCGTTATTTTTTTAAACTTTAACCATTTGACAAGATCAAACCAACAATCCTCCCCCCTCAGTAAAACAAGGTATTTAGTGGCAAAATATTTGCAATATCCTCATTGTTTTTGAATATTAATCCAGTATTTAAATTCATAAAAATAATCTCTCTGTTAATAAACAATAAATTGCCTTTTAGGAAAATATATGAAAAAGACACCTAAACTCATTATAAACTTTACACCCAATGGAATGGTGCCTACCAAAACAATGACCTCACATGTACCCATTCAAATAAATGAAATCATTGAACAAGTCCACGAAGCCGCTGACATCGGTATAACCCTCGTTCATTTGCACGCAAGAGAAACAAGTGGCGAACCCACTTGGAAAAAAGAAATTTATGAGCCTATTATGTCTGGTATTCGAAAATATTGCCCAACCCTACCACTTTGTATCTCTTTAAGCGGACGCAATTTCAATGAATTTGAAAAACGGTCTGCTGGACTTGAACTGTATCCAGACATGGGGAGTCTGACCCTCAGTTCGCTCAATTTTTTGAACCAAACCAGCGTCAATACACCTGAAATGATTCAAAAATTGGCAAGAAAAATGGAGTGTTTCGGTGTCCATCCTGAATTAGAAGTCTTTGATATGGGCATGATTCATTACGGACAGTTTTTAATCAACAAAGGGATTTTAAAGCCGCCTTTTTATTGGAATATCATTGCAGGGAACGTAGCTGGCATGCAAACAAATTTGCTCGAATTGGGCATGGCTGTCAATCAACTGCCAACTGGCAGTTATTGGGCATTCGGCGGCATTGGAAAACAACAATTGGCTGCTAATATGCTGGCTATCGCATCGGGCGGCGGCGTTAGGATTGGAATCGAAGACAATTTATATTACGATATGGGTCGGAAATTGTTGGCTACGAACACTTCCTTGCTCAAGCGTATCCATGCACTCGCCGCAATAGCCGAACGACCTGTGATGTCACCCAATGAATTTGGAGAACTGGGATTTTATAATTCTAAAAGAAGAATATATGAAGCAGTATTGCATTCTTGGGCAGAGTAACTATGCTGTTGCCATTATACTCGAAAATTTAGCGGCACGTGAGTCACGCCCATTTTCAGTAGATATTGTGGCAAATATCCCACCTGAAGCCAATGATTCGCTCGGTTTTCCTTATGCTATTCCAAAAATCATTACCCGTGAAGTGTTTTATAAAGACTGGTTGCCTACCGAATACGATGGCTACTTCGTTGGCTCAATTGGCAAATCACGTCAACAAATCGTCCGTTTTTTTGCACAACATTTTGATATCCAACCGCAACAATATACGCCTTTGATTCATCCATCCAGTGTTTGTGCTCTAACTACTGAAATTGGGTCAGGCGTTCACATCAGCCCTTTAAGCGTCATAGCTCCGTATGCCCAATTGGGCGATTTCACCGTCATCAATAGAAATGTCAGCATCGGTCACCACACAGTTTTAGGTGATTTTGTTACGTTCAATCCAGGGACGAATATTGCAGGATGTTGTCAAGTCGGTAAAGCTGTGACTGTGGGAACGGGTGCAACTATTTTAGACAGTATTAAAATTGGTGCAGGCAGCATTATTGGTGCAGGATCCGTCGTCACAAAAGATATTCCCGAAAATGTAATCGCATATGGCGTACCAGCAAAAATCATTCGGTACATTTAAGTCTGATTTCAGCCAAAGTTTCAAATACAAATGTTTGATTAACACGATCTTACCCCCTCAGTATTTTCATCAATTAAAGCCATCTTTTAAAAATGACTAAAGAACGAATCGTCAAACAAAAACCCCAAAAAGCACAAAAAGAAACAACTGTTGCAAAAAGCAGCACGCCTTTTCATGTACCTAATTGGTTGCCATTGAGTTTGATTTTGGTGGCAACTGCCCTACTCCATCTACAATATTTAGATATCCCACTTGAACGAGATGAATCTTTATACGCCTATATCGGCAAATTAGCCTTAGGTGGCGGCAGACCTTATGTTGATTTTTATGAAATGAAACCTCCTGTTTTGTTTTATTCCTACGCTCTTTTGGTCGGTTTATTTGGCTATTCAGCTACGGGTGTTCATCTCGCCGCAACAGTTGTAGCCGTGCTCAATACCCTTTTCACCTTTCTAATTGCTAAAAAATTAGGTGGTTTGCAGTTGGCTTATTT
>JANMJN010000081.1:0-1740 GCA_031371355.1 Saprospiraceae bacterium | reverse complement strand
AAAAAAGGAAAGGTTTTTAGTTTAACGAATAGTGATTTGCCGAAAACGGTTAGTTTTAAGGTTAGAGGTTATCAATAAAAAGTATAGAGTAATAAATGCCAAAAGCCTTGAAACCGATTGATTTCAAGGCTTTTGGCATTTATTACCAACACTTAGCTCAGTAGAATTATTCCGCACTATTTATTCCAAAGAAATCAGAAGGTTTTAAGTGAAAATAATCGTTGAACAAAAAGAGCAATAGAAAAACAAAAGCGATAAACCCTAAAATGATCAATAATTGAGTCATGGATATTTTCTGAATGTCTTGTCGTTCATTTATAGCGCAAACTTCACCAGGGCAATATTGTACTTTGTCTTTGTAAAAGAAAGCATAAAGTTTACAGCCCAAACAAATCCCAAATGAGGTTTCAAAAAATAAAAAAATCAATCATATAAGGCAAGTGATGCCTGTAGGTGGTCCATAAATATTAAAGACATTGAAAAAAAGAAACATCAAACTGGATAAAACGACACCTATCATCCATGCAAACTTCTTTTGTTGTGCACCAACGTACTCAGGTCTTTGATTTCTGACAATGAGCCGACCCATTATGAGCAATGGAGAAAATTTCGGGTTGATGAAAACGCGAATAAGCATATCTGTCATAAACAGTGTAATGGCGTATTTTATCATCACAAAATTGCCATTAAATAAAATTTGCATCAAGGCGATAAACATAAAAAGAAAAATAATACCCGCCGCAGCTCGTATTTCTCTTTCATTGAGTACCGGAATATCGTATCCTTCTACTTCTTCGCCAAATTGTATCAATTTTTCCATTTTTTATTATTTTGTTTAATGATAAGTGCTACTAATCTCTGCCTTTATTTAAGGATTCCTTAGTTTTTTCGACTAAGAAATAGGTTCCGTCGCTTAATGAAAAGCGGAGAATGGATAGTTGAGAATGAATAATCTAAAATTTTAAAATAAATACGTTGAATTTGTGAAATTTGTGTCATCTAATAAAAATCTATTGAAACAATGACTAAAAACAGATTAGAAGCCTTCAGCGATGGCGTATTGGCTATTATCGTCACTATCATGGTTTTAGAAATGAAAATACCGCATAGTACGGACTTGGAAGCACTCAAGCCCATTTTTCCTGTATTTTTAAGCTATATATTGAGCTTTGTCTTTGTCCTGATTTATTGGAACAACCACCATCATTTGTTCCAAACGGTTAAGCATGTCAACGGTAAAGTTTTGTGGGCAAATGGGTATTTGTTGTTTTGGCTATCGCTCCTACCTTTTGTATCGGGCTATATGGGTGAAAATCATTTTGCGGCTTTGCCTGTCTTACTTTATGGTATCGTGTCGCTCATGGCGGGTGTGGCTTACTATATTTTGTCGCTTCAATTGGTTAAAACACATGGCAAGGATTCTACATTAGCCAAAGCCGTTGGTGCGGATAGAAAAGGCTTTGTTTCAGTTGTTTTGTATTTGATTGCTATCGGTTTTGCTTATTTTTACCCTGCTGTGTCTTGCAGTATATTTGTCGGAGTTGCCATCATGTGGTTGGTGCCTGATAAGCGGATTGAAAACATCGTCAATCCCTGAAATGTCGTTTATTTATTACGCGGGCGACCGTAAGGGTCGCACCCTACATATTTCTCGTGTAGGGTGTGACCCTTGCGGTCGTCCTCGTAACAATCATTCTCAAACTCCAGCTGGTTTTATCCAACTCACTCTCCCCCTTCGCT
>JANMJN010000061.1:0-2003 GCA_031371355.1 Saprospiraceae bacterium | reverse complement strand
CGATTTTGAGCCGCCAAAGAAGGGCGAAAACTCAGTATCTGCTCAGGTTGAGGTGCAGAGGTAATGAAATCTATAATTTCGTCAAAAGCTCGATACGTAACCATTTTTTATTATTTTCAACAAAAATACTTGTTTAGATTTGAATATGCAAATTATCGTTTGTCGCCCCTCAGTATAGAATCAAAAAAGCCGTTAAAAACTTATCAAAAGTCTTTAACGGCTTTGGTTTTATAAACTTCAAAAGCGACTAATCCTATCTGTACTCCGCATTAATCCCCGCCAAAACGCTCACACTCGGTGTCAAAACGTCTTGTTTCAAGGCATTCAACGGTGTATCTACCGTTTTGATGACTTCGTGCAAGTCCTCGCCTTTTGTATCAATATAAATCAAACCAGTTAAAACGTGTCCTTTTTGACGCGATTCGCTTAGGCTTTTGAACGCTGAATCACGGTCTGTTGGGTCCCATCCGGCTGCCAATTTGTGCAATTGAACGTGTGAACCATCGTGCAATTCAACTGTTTTTGAGTCGCCTTCGGCGTATTGAACAGTGATTTCTTTTTCTTCTGGAACGAAATCAACCAAAGAAAGGGCTTCAATATGCTCGCGGGTGTAGTCATACGATTTTGTCGAACCTGCATTGTTGTTGAAGGTGACGCAAGGCGAAATGACATCAATAAACGCAAAACCATTGTGCGATAAAGCCGCTTTTATCAACGGTATCAACTGCGTTTTATCACCTGAAAAGCTGCGTGCGACATAAGTTGCGCCCAATTCTAAGGCTAAACCTGCCAAATCAATACCTTCAAAAGGATTGGCAGCGCCGCCTTTGTTGATTGAACCCAAGTCGGCGGTGGCAGAGTCTTGTCCTTTTGTCAAACCATAACAACCGTTGTTCATGACTATGTAGGTCATGTTCAGATTGCGACGAATGGCGTGAACGAATTGACCCATACCGATTGAAGCGGTGTCGCCATCGCCTGAAACACCAAGATAGGTCAATGATTTATTGGCTAAGTTCGCACCTGTGGCGACAGAGGGCATCCGCCCATGAACAGAGTTGAAGCCATGCGAGTTACTCAAAAAATACGCAGGTGTTTTTGATGAACAGCCGATGCCCGACAACTTCGCTATCCGATGTGGTTGAATGGACAATTCATAGCAGGCTTGGACTATCGCGCCACTGATGGAGTCGTGTCCACATCCCGCGCATAAGGTCGAGATGACGCCTTCATAATCTTTCTTCGAGTACCCCTCAGTATTTTTAGGCAATCCTGGGTGGCTGAACTGTGGTCGTTGAAATGACATAACATATGAGTTATGAGTTATGAATTATGAGTTATAACTATGAGAAAACTCATAATTCATAACTCATAACTCATAACTAATGAATTAATTTTGTTTTACAAGTCCCACAACTGGAACAATTATATTCAAAATGGCATCCGCCGTGATAGGCATACCATCAAAATTGAGCACTTTAATCAGCTTTTTAGGGTGCACATCCAATTCATTGACGAGCAAAGAACGAAATTGCGCATCGCGGTTTTGTTCAACCACAAAAACCTTGTCGTGCGATTCGATGAATGCTAAAACATCATCAGGGAACGGAAACGCTTTGATACACATCGCATCAATCGGCATACCATCCCCCCTCAGTAAATCAATGACTTCGAGGGCAGAATAGAGCGTTGTGCCAAAGAAAATAAGACCGTAATCGCTTGTGTTTTCTTTTTGATAGACCACAGGCGCAGGCACTAAGGTTTTACAGGTATCCCATTTCTTTGCCAAACGGTTCATGTTGCGGACATAAGCCCCGCTGTCCTCGGTGTAACGAGCGTATTCATCACGCGAAGAACCACGCGTAAAGAATGAGCCTTTTGTCGGATGCGTGCCAGGAATCGTTCTGTACGTAATACCGTCACCATCAGAATCGAGGTAACGTCCGAAAGTCTCCATATTTTCTAACTCATTGATGGACAAGACTTTACCGCGCTTATAGGCT
>JANMJN010000057.1:0-1659 GCA_031371355.1 Saprospiraceae bacterium | reverse complement strand
CAAATATTTTCGCCGAGATATTGGTTTAGATTTGATCAAATAATAAATAAGCGACGTATGACACTGATTTTACAAATAACCAAATCACGAATCAACGACTAACCAATCACGAAACAATGGAATTTAAAAGTATTGCCGTCTATTGCGGCTCAATGAAAGGAAATAACCCGAAATATGCTGAAAAGGCAGCAGAACTCGGTGAATTGATGGCAAAACAGAACATTCGCCTTGTCTATGGTGGTGGCAGTGTCGGTTTAATGGGTGTTATCGGCAGTTCTATTTTGGAACATGGCGGTCATGCGATTGGGGTCGCGCCTCATTTTTTGAATACCCGCGAGGTTTTGCATACAAATTTGAATGAAATGCACATGGTTGATACCATGTTTGAACGCCGCAATTTGATGATTGACTTGTCTGACGCATTTATTGCGATGCCAGGCGGTTATGGGACTTTGGACGAAATCGGTGAAGTTTTGATGCTCACGATACTGGGTAAAAGGAAATTCCCTTGTGGTTTTCTCAATGTCGCAGGTTATTATGACCCGATGATTGAGATGTTGGATAAGATGATGAACGAAGGTTTTTTGCAAGCCGCTTATCGTGCAAACGCTATTTTTGCAGACGAACCCGCTGATTTACTGGCTTTAATGCACAATTTTACCCCCCCTCAGTATGATAAGTTTGAAACAGGTGATATTCATAAATAATGGATAATGGATAGTTGATAATGGATAATTTAAAGCATTGCTCATTATCCACTATCCATTATCCATTATTTTAACGACTTGAAAAATGGTACGTAACGAGAAGGCTAAAAAACTGCTCGAACTGGCACTCGAGTTAGAAAAAGAAGGTAAAACCAATGATGCGATTGAGGTTTACCTCGAAACGATAAAGGCGGCTCCTTTTTGGGCTACACCTTATTATAATTTAGGTTTGCTTTATAAATACAGAAGTGATTGGCAAAACTCATTGATTTACAATGCCAAAGCCATGAAACTCGACCCTGCGGACAAGCCCTCTATTTGGAATTGGGCGATAGCCGCAACCGCTTTGAAAGATTGGAAAACAGCCAGAAAAGCGTGGCGAACTTTTGGCATTCCGATACCTGCGGGTGACGAAAACGCCGAATTGCGGATGGAAATAGGTACAACGCCTGTGCGTTTGAAGGAAAATCGAGAAGTGATTTGGGTTGTACGCATTGACCCTGCGCGCGCGATAATTGACAATGTACCAACGCCCGAAAGTAAAAGGCGTTATAAAGATATTATTTTGAATGACGGTGCGCCCAATGGTATGCGGACTTACAGTGGTCGCAGTTATCCTGTTTTTGACGAATTAGAATTGTTTGAAGCCTCTACCTATGCAACTTTTTCGGCTTGGGTAAGTGTTATCAATCCGCAATCGTTGGATACACTCGAAAAAACATTGGATGAAGGCGGCTATGGTTTTGAAAATTGGACTAACACAATTCGCCACGTTTGTCAACAATGCAGCGAAGGAAAACCGCACGAACACCATGATAAGAAATTGCCCCAAAAAGTCGAAAATGGTCAGTATCATTTAGGTTTGGCTGCCAAATCAGAGATTGATTTGAGGCATATCATTAGAACTTGGGCTATGCAAACGCGGTCAAATATTTTAGAGTTCGAAAAGGTG
>JANMJN010000037.1:0-1864 GCA_031371355.1 Saprospiraceae bacterium | reverse complement strand
CAAACTGTTGTCTAACAATATCAAAGCCGCCGCTTATCATGCCCAAATGCCTGCCCGGGAACGCTCAAAAGTGCAAGAGGATTTTCAGAATGACAAAGTTCAAGTCGTTTGCGCTACCGTAGCTTTTGGCATGGGTATAGACAAATCTAATGTTAGATGGGTGATTCACTACAATTTGCCAAAAAATATTGAATCTTATTATCAAGAAATCGGTCGAGCTGGTCGAGACGGCGCGCCTGCGGAAACGGTACTTTTTTACAGTTTTGCAGACGTGAATGCTTATCGAGATATGTTTTCTGAAGGAGACAGCAAAAATCAAGAGATTCAAAATGCCAAACTCGACCGTATGTTGCAATATGCCGATGCGCAAATTTGTCGTCGCCGTATATTGTTGAACTATTTTTCGGATACTATAAAAGACAATTGTGGCAATTGCGACATCTGCAATGCCCCCCCTCAGTATATCGAGGGTACAACGATGACGCAAATGGCTCTGTCTGCCGTTGCACGAACACAGGAACAAGTGAATATGGGCCTTTTGGTGGATATACTGAGGGGGTCGTCGAAATATGAAGTTTTGGAAAAAGGTTATGATAAAATCAAAACATATGGCGTTGGGCGCAATGTGCCGTTTACGGAATGGCAGTCCTACGTTTGGCAAATCATACAATTGGGGTATTTGGAAATTGCTTATGAGGATAAACATAAACTGAAAATGACGGCTGCGGCAAAAGAAGTGCTTTTCAATGGTCAAAAAGTACAACTTTTCAAACCCATCAGCATCAAAGAACGTAAAGAAATTGAGCAAAAAGCAAAAGAACAAAAAGCCCGAACTGAAGCATCAACACCTCGTTTACGCGTCAAAAATCAACTTTTTGACTATTTACGCGAGTTTCGTCGCCAATTAGCGGTTGAGAAAGGGATGCCTCCTTATATCGTTTTTTCTGATGCCACTCTGGGTGAAATGGCGGCTGTTGTGCCGCATAATGAGTACGAAATGCGCCAAATTTCAGGTGTGGGTGAACAAAAATGGCAACAGTATGGACAGGACTTTTTAGATAAAATCGAAGCCTTTTTAAGTGAAAATCCAGATTTTATCGAAAGTGGGGCTGTTACGCAAGCCGTTGCACCGCCGCCAAAAATTGTAAAAGAAGTTGCAGAAAAAATAGTAAGAGACCCTAAAATATCAACACAACAACTTTCTTACGACCTTTTCAAGTCGGGTTTAAGTATTGAAGACATTGCTGAACAAAGGTTTTTGTCACCCACAACCGTTCTTTCTCACCTTGTTCAATTGTATGAAACAGGAGAAGACATTGACATTTTTCAATTCGTGACAGCCGATGAAATTAAGCAAATTACTGAGGGGGCCTCTTTTCTGCCCGAACCTTTTAAGTTCAGAGAGTTGTATGAATTTTTTGGCGAAGCCTTTTCTTATGGGCAATTGCGTTTTGCTTTGGCGTATCAGAATAAAACAAAATCGGTAGTATAGCCTGTATGTAGTTTTTATGGCTTTCGTAGATTACTCAATAAATTATGCTATTTTTGCAATAAAAAGCGTGTTATGCTGCAATCTTTTACAATAAAAGACTTTAAAAGTTATTCAGAAGCGACCTTAAAATTGTCGCCCCTGACAGTACTTGTAGGCGCAAATGCGTCGGGTAAAAGCAATGCTTTGGAGGCTATTCGCTTTTTAAGTTGGTTGGCACAAGGGCAGAAATTGTCTTCGTTGCAGTATAAATTTAATCAAGATGAGCAAATTGTTAGAGGACATGTTAGGGATTTATTTCGGCATAACTCGTCGCGTTTTATGCTTGGTTGTACATTAGATAAAAGAAGTTATCTGTCTATTTCATTTGATTTA
>JANMJN010000014.1:0-7330 GCA_031371355.1 Saprospiraceae bacterium | reverse complement strand
CACGAAGGACGGACTGCAAGGCTTTTATGTTAAAAATTTAAGCATTCACATACATCACACTTTTCACCGCCTTAATAATCTTAGCAGGATTTGGCAAAAAAGCTTCTACCAAAGTCGCTGCATAAGGCATAGAGGCATCGGCACTGTTGACACGGATAATCGGTGCGTCTAAGTGGTCGAAAGCATATTTTTGAACTTCGTAAGCGACTTCTGCGGATATACCAAACATGGGCCAGGCTTCGTCAACAACGACAAGGCGATTGGTCTTTTTGACGGACTCAACAATCGTTGCAGCATCAAGCGGACGAATCGAGCGCAAGTCAATGACTTCTGCCGAAATGCCTTCTTTTTCTAATTCCATAGCGGCATAGCAAGCTTCGATGACCATTTTGTTGTAGGCAACGATGGTGACATCTGTACCTGCACGGCGCACAATTGCTTTGCCAATGGGTACGACGTAGTCTTCATTTTCAGGTACTTCACCGAAACTGTCGTAAGGAATGGGTTTCAATTGACCATTTTTGTCCTTGCCTATATGCCAGACGCCTGAATTACGGTCTTGCATCGGATAGCCGTACATAATTTCTGATTCCATGAAACAAACAGGGTCTGGGTCACGGATAGCCGCTTTCAATAAGCCCTTTGCATCGTAAGGATCCATGATGGATATGACTTTCAAACCGGGCGTATTGCCCATCCATGATTCAAAAGTTTGTGAATGCTGCTGCGCCAACTGTCCCGCAGAACCTGAGGGTCCACGGAAAACGATGGGGCAACTGACTTGACCTGCCGATTGCGACAAAGTTTTAGCGGCATTATTGACGATTTGGTCAAATGCCAAAATCGCAAAGTTCCATGTCATAAACTCAACGATGGGTTTGATGCCATTCATCGCCGCACCGACACCGATGGCTGCAAAGCCCAACTCGGCAATAGGTGTGTCAATGACGCGGCGTTCGCCAAATTCGTCGAGCAAACCTTCGCTGACTTTGTAGGCACCATTATATTCTGCGACTTCTTCACCCATGATACACACGAGGTCGTCGCGGCGCATTTCTTCTTGTAAAGCCTCGCGTAAAGCTTGGCGTAGCGTTATCCTTCTCATTAATTGGTTGTTATATTTTGTATTATTGTATTGTTTTTAGCATTATACTGAGGGGGGTACTTTTACGCCTCCTCTTCTATTTCTTCAAAATCGTCTGGTTTAGCAATAGGCGTAATCATAGGCAAGTCAATCAATTTCTGCTCTTGTTTGCTGATTGACCAAAAGCCCAAAATGCCACCAGATGACTTGGCAACGCTTTTTGCTAATGTCAAGTAACTTCTATAAAGGTCAAATGCTGTGTAAGGGTCTAATTTCGCTAAAATAGGATTGACTTGGGCTATTTTATCAAACAAATCGGTTTTATATGCTTCCGTATTTTTCGGCATATTTTTCATCAAATCAGCGAGTTTGATATTGAAATTAGCCTCCACTTCTTCATAGAAGTGCCTCAATGTTGCGCTACTCGAATAAGTGCGAATATGGACGAGTTTTGTTGCCCAATTGGTCTCTTCATGATTGATTTCACCATCTGAAATGGCAATAAGTAAGGCTATTTGAGACACAGCGTTCTCTAATATTTGTAACTCTTCTTGCGATATATTTTCAAAATGTCTCATAAAAAATGTTTTAATCTTTTGCAATTTTTAATTTTCAAGTGCAAATATAAAACGAAGATTCGTAGCATAGACCATAGATTGACCATAGATTTAAGAAATCTCAAAGATTTTCGTAAATCTGCTTTGCGATTTTAGGGGGAAAGGAAAATGTCTTTGGCTTTACATTTTTAAAATATAAATAACTTTTAAAAAGCTAAAAGCCGTTTTCATGATGTAATTTTGTATCATTTTTGAAGTATCAATTCATTAAACTCAATCCAAACAGTATGAAAAAAACGCTACTATCATCATTTTTCCTTGTTTTTTGTGTCCTTTCTATCTATTCACAACAAGTTTTACTGAGGGGTACCGTGAGTGATTTGACGACGAAAGAACCACTTATCGGTGCCAGTATTGTCGTCAAAGGCACGACTCGGGGTGCAGTGACAGACATTGACGGCAACTATCAACTCGAATTATCGAAAGGTAATTACGACATTGTTATTTCGTATGTCGGTTATGCAACGGTCGAATCTAAAGTGAACATCCAATCGAATTTGACGTTGGACGTACCTTTATCGTCTTCTATTGCTCTTCAAGAGGTTGTTGTTTCAGCCGATATTGCGATTGACCGTAAAACACCTGTGGCTTTTACCAATATCGGAACGATCAAAATCAAGGAGGAATTGGCTTCGCAAGACTTGCCGATGCTCCTAAACTCTATGCCAGGAGCTTATGCGACGCAACAAGGCGGGGGCGATGGCGATGCACGTATTTCGATTCGTGGTTTCAATCAACGAAATATTGCTGTTATGCTTGATGGTATTCCCGTTAACGATATGGAAAATGGTCAAGTCTATTGGTCAAATTGGTTCGGTCTCAATCAAGTGACCAAAACCATGCAGGTGCAAAGAGGGTTGGGGGCTTCGAAAATCACAATTCCTGCGGTTGGTGGTACGATTAATATTTTAACAAAAGGCTTTGAATCAAAACCATCGCTTGAAATCAAGCAAGATGCGGGTGCGGGCAGTGCTTTTCAAACTTCAATTGGCTTTACAACAGGGCGAATGAAAGGCGATTGGGGCATTACAGGTGCATTTTCTTCAAGAAATTCTGATGGTTGGGTGGACGGCAATTACTCAAAAGCCTTGTTTTATTTTCTGCGCATTGATAAAGAAATCGGCAAACACCTCATTACTCTTTCAGGATTTGGTGGACCACAAGAGCATGGTCAAAGGGCTTTTTCATCGCCGATTGCTTCCACAGATTCTAAATTAGCCAGTGAATTAGGCGTGCCTCAAACAGCTATTGACAGATTGAAGCCACGTATAGACAGGGGTTTGCGTTACAGCGATGCGTGGGGTTACTTGAATGGTGAGCAAAAAAGTGTGCGGTTCAATTATTACCACAAACCGCAGTTCAGTTTGCGTCATTCATGGCGTATTTCTGATAAAACTTTTTTGTCCAATGTCTCTTATTTGAGTGTTGGCAACGGCGGTGGCACAAATATTACTTCGACACCCAGCTTCGATTCTTTGAATCAACTCAACTTGGCGAATGTTGTTTTGGGCAACAAAGGCACATTTGCAACAACTTCAAACGTTATTCGCTCCAGTGTCAACAATCATATTTGGTATGGTTTGTTGTCCACTTTGCGTCATGAGTTTTCTAAAAAAACGACTTTTTCAGGCGGTATTGACTTGCGTTCTTACAAAGGTTCGCATTACCGTATTGTCAAAGATATGTTAGAAGGTCGGGCTTATATCGGTTCACGCAATGCCCGTATTGACGAACAAACAACGATACTCGGTGTGGGAGATAAATTTTTCTATAATAATGATGGTTTTGTTCGTTGGGCAGGGACATTTGGGTTGTTAGAATATTCTGAAAAAAACTGGTCTTGGTTTTTGAATGCCTCAACGGCTATGTCTCAATATAAGTACCACGACAATATGTACGCTAAGACTTTTGTTGTTGATGGCAAAACCTATTACACATCCAATGTTTCAGTCCGTGCCCCTTTAAGTTCTGAAGCGAATATCAAATTGCGTGTACCCATCATCAACGGAACCATGTACACAGTTGACCATCCAACGCAAACACTTTATAATTATGCCAAAACAAAAGGCTACAATATTGACTCCACAACTGCCCAAGACCAAGTCATAGGTTGGCTCAACTTACCTTCTTTTACTTTTAAAACGGGCTTTAATTACCGTTTTAACCGCCAAAACAGCTTATTTGCTAATGTCGGGTGGTTGTCAAAAGCGACGCGGTTCAATAATGTTTTTTATTCTGCATATAGTTCAGGCACCGCTACGAAAGGCGAGTTAGGTCGTGTTTTATTGGCTCGAAACTATAAAAATGAAGACATCAAAGCCGTCGAAGCCGGTTATCAATACCGCAGTCCAAGTTTTGCAGCAAATATCAATGCATATTATACGCTTTGGAAAAACAAGCCCGTCGAGTCTCAAATACTTGTATTAGAAGACCCTGCGGACATAAACTCTGACCGCGTTCCCATAGCAGTGAATGGTCTTGGTGCACGCCATATGGGTGTTGAACTTGATTTTGCCTACGAAATAACGCAAAAATGGAAAGTTGAAGGCTTAACTTCATTGGGCGATTGGATTTGGAATTCTGTCGGCATCTTGACACAACCCGATGGTACTGTACAAGAATTTGATGCCAAAGGCGTTCATGTGGGCGATGCAGCACAAACACAAGTGGGTGGCTCATTGCGTTTTGAACCCAAACGCGGGATATTCATCATGGCTCGGATGACGTATTTTGGTAAAAATTACTCGAATATGGATCCTGAATCGTTGCAAGGCGCGAATGCCCGTAAAGATTCATGGAAGATGCCGAACTACACGATGACGGATATACATATGGGTTATTCACTTCGTCAAAAGAAAAGCGGTTCCATTGATTTCCGTTTCAGTTTGCTCAATGTGTTCAATACGACTTATATTGCCGATGCTCGAAACAACGATACGCTTGGCAATGTCATTGGCACAAAAGATTTTGATGCCAAGTCAGCGACGGTTTTCTTTGGTTTAGGTCGTCGTTTCAATGCCTCGATGGAAGTATCGTTTTAAGTAGATGCCCCCTCAGTATAAATCAAAGACTAATAACCAATTCTCAACTTTTTTACTAACTTTGTGTTTAATATGTCTAAATAACAATTGCTAGAATGGTAATAGAAGATAAAAGTCATTTGATAGAAAGAGTAAACGTTGCGCTCAATGAAATTCGTCCCTTTTTAGAAGTGGACGGTGGCAACGTCGAAATCGTAGATATAACAGACGATATGACAGTTCAAGTCCGTTGGTTGGGTAATTGTGAAAGTTGTGCTATGTCTCGCATGACGATGAAAGCAGGGATTGAGCAAGCGATTAAATCTAAAATGCCTGAAATTAGACATGTTGTAGCTATGAATGGGCTGTCTTAAAACATTGAAAGTCAATGTTTTAACTCTGAATACATGTTAAATGTATTCAGAGTTTTTATTTTTAGCCCCCCTCAGTATTTTAAGCGTTCTATCAATCATTCGTCGCCGTTATAATGTATTGATAGTCAAGAGATGTGTCGTCTGATTTGATATTTTTGAAGCCCGCTTGTTTCAGTTCCTTTTCAACCACACTCAAAGGCACTTTTGTATTCGTGGGTGGACCGACGGGAATATTTTTTTCTTTATAATCTACAATCAAAACCATTCCACCTTTACTGATACCTTGCCTCAATTTCTGCATATAAGAGACACGATTATCAATATACATATACGTGTTGACGATGATAACAGCATCCACTTCACCTTTTTTTAGTTTTGCGTCGTCCACATCTACAAGCCGCGCTTCAAAACGACTCCGCAATTCCAAATTCATTTCTTTTTTAGCACTGTCCATAAAAGTGATAAAACGTGGGTCAATATCAAGCGCAATCGTTTTTTTGGCGATTGGCACAAGGCGAAAAGCGAAAAAACCAGTTCCAGCACCCAAATCTGCCACCGTCTTTAGGCTTAAATCACCGAGGCGTTTGATAACCATCTCTGGTTTTTGCCATACCAAGCGGTCTCGACTTTCCCAGTCTTGACGTAGGTCGTCTATCTTATTTTTTTGCTTACCAGTGTCACTCGTTTGTGAGTCCGTTGACTGATAGCCACCGGGGCGTTCGCGGTTGTCCTGACAAGCGTTTATAACGATAAGGCATATCGCAAAAAAAAGAATTTTTAATTCCGTTAGTTTCATACTTTTAAAAGGCTTCGTAATTTCTCCAAAGGTAAGCCCTGCCCTTGAAAAGTCTATTAAAATGGGATGAATATTTTATAAACCTAGAGTTTGGCGTTAAGGGTTATGTGTCATGAGTTCTGAGATACATACTGTTATTCAATACATTTGACCTTTAACTTAGGACTCAAAGTTGCGTTATATCCACCATGAATTGTTCTAGTTTTTTGCGAATATCCCTTTGAGAACACGTAAAATTATTGCAAATAGCAGAGAAAGCAAGGAGTCTTCCATCGCCTGTGGTCACATAACCACTGTATGATTTGACTCGTGTTATTGTCCCACTTTTCGCTCTTAATCGTCCGATTACTGAGGGTATCGTTTTGAACATATTTTTTAATGTGCCAGACTTGCCCGCTTCGGGCAGTGAACTATAAAAAGGGGTAAACATCAAAGTATCAAGTGCGACCGAGCGCAACATAGTTGCCAATTGCAAAGGCGTGATGCCATTGCGCGGCGACAAGCCTGAGCCGTCTTGCATAAACAACCCCTCAGTATCTATACCTTTTGTTTGCCAAAAACGGACGATAGATTTTATGCCTTCTTCATTTGACCCTACGCCCGTTTGTTTTAAACCAACAGCTCGCAGAATGGCTTCGCAATACAAATTGACGCTTTCATGATTCGCTTTATTCACAATATCTGAAAGTTTAGGCGAGAGCCAAGTAAAAAAAGTCGTCCGATAGGCAAGCGGTATGGACTGTTGTTCCAAAGCCATTTGAGTGGTCGCCGAGTCTGTTACTTCGATACCTTGTACGATTAAATTTTTTCTCAAATGCCATGCAGCAAATAGGGGAGGGTCGGGTAGTGCACCGTTAATCTTAAACAAGCCTGTTCCAGTTGGTATTGTTCCTCTGATATAACCTGTTGAGCTGTTCGGCGTGGCATATATATATGCGTCGTCGCCGCCACCAACGATGTTTTTTACTTCATTAACGAATTGGAAATCAGGAATATATGGAAACACGCTGAATACTGAGGGGTGTGCCCCAATGTTTTGATTTTGTTGGAAAGTGAATTCATACAGGTTTTCATGGAAATTTAAACCACTTGGACCAGAGCCATAAGCATTGCCCAAGTCCTCCCAAAGCCAAGTTGGTACGGCTGTTCCGTTTTCATAAGACGAACCATCGCCAACGATTTTACCAACAATGCGTTTGATACCTAAACGACGTATTTCATTCGTAAAACTATCTAAAACAACGCTCATGCTTGGTACGCTGTCCATCAATGGGCTTGCTAATGTCGGGTCGCCATAGCCTTTAATAATAATATTGCCATACAAAACAGAGTCTTGGATGTTGCCATCGTATTGCAATTCTGTTCGAAATTGAAAGTCATTGCCCAAAATACCCAAACCCGCCGCCGTTGAAACTATTTTCATATTTGAAGCAGGAATA
>JANMJN010001363.1:0-3081 GCA_031371355.1 Saprospiraceae bacterium | reverse complement strand
GAAAACAGTCAAAGAGTTAGGTAAGGAGAGTATGCAAAGGGGCGACTATTATCTATAAAAAAATAAAACGGATTGCACGCGTGACAATCCGTTTCTCTATTGGGTCGTCCGTAGATAACCGACGCAAAAATACATATTAATAACAGTATTTGTCAAATTTTAGTTTAAATATTTATAAAACACTGATAATCAACAAATTGAAATAATCGTTTTATGATAATAACAATAGTCGGCATAGGTCTCATCGGCGGTTCAATCGCCATCGGACTTTACGAATCGGGTTTTGCAACCGAGATAATTGGTGTCGAAGCATCGGAAACACATGCTCAAAAAGCATTAGATTTAGGTTTGGTCAACCGCATTTTACCGCTTGATGAAGCCATTGAAGCAAGTGATATAGTGATTGTGGCAACGCCTGTGAACAGCTTGACGACTTTGTTGCCACACATTTTGGACAAAGTTGATAAGCAAATTGTGATGGATGTGGGTTCTACGAAAGTGAATATAATGGAATCGGTCCGTTTGCACCCAAATCGGCAAAATTTTATAGCGACACATCCGATGGCGGGGACGGAGTTTTCAGGACCCGAAGCGGCTGTTCCGAATTTGTTTGAAGGTAAAGTATGTGTATTTTGCGATATTGAACAAAGCAGCGAAGAAGCACAACGCACGGCAGAAGAAATGTATAAATCAATGAAAATGAAGATTTTATACATGGATGCAGAAAGCCATGATGTGCATACAGCTTATGTGAGCCATATTTCGCACATATCGAGTTTTGCTTTGGCATTGACCGTTTTGGAAAAAGAACACGATGAAAATGCGATTTTTGATTTGGCAAGCGGCGGTTTTCGCTCATCGGTGCGGTTGGCAAAATCGAATCCAGAGACGTGGATTCCGATTTTTGAGCAAAACCGCGACAATGTTTTAGACGTTTTGGACGAACACATACATATATTGAGTACGATGCGATCGCATTTGATAAAACGCCGTTTTACTGATTTTTACGCTATGATTGAAAAGGCAAATGATATTAAGCGGATTTTGAAGTGAGATACTGAGGGGGGCGTTGGCAATCGGATTTTTAGAAAAATTGGGTGTTCAAAAGAAGGCGGATATGCCTAAATTGCAAACCTTTTTAGGGCAAAAATATGGAAAATAAAGCATTTATACTGAGGGGGTTAACACACAGCAATCATAATATAAAAATATAACAATCAGTTTTTTATCAAAAAAAAGAAAAAAATCATGGATTTAAAACCTTTTTTAGAAGTTCAATCGAAACGCCCATTCCTCATTGCAGGACCTTGTTCAGCAGAGACCGAAGGGCAAGTTATGAGTATCGCCCGCGATTTGGCGGCACAAGGCAATGTTGACCTATTTCGCAGCGGTATATGGAAACCGCGTACACGCCCAGGTATGTTTGAAGGCGTGGGTAGCGAGGGCTTAAAATGGCTTAAACGGGTTAAAGAAGAGACCGGTTTGCGCACGACTGTGGAAGTTGCAAATGCACACCACGTTTATGAAGCCTTGAAATTTGGCGTAGACGTCTTGTGGATTGGTGCGCGGACGACTGTTAATCCGTTTTCAGTGCAGGAAATCGCTGATGCTTTGCGTGGCGTGGACATTCCAGTGATGATTAAGAACCCTATCAATCCCGATTTGGAATTGTGGTTAGGCGCGTTCGAGCGTTTAAACAAAGTCGGCATCACCCGTATGGCGGCGATTCATCGCGGCTTTTCGTCGGCAGCTAAAACTCAGTATCGCAATGTACCGCATTGGGAAATTGCGATAGAATTGATGCGTCGTTTGCCAAATTTACCTGTTATTGGCGACAATTCACATATATGTGGCAATCGTCACATGCTTGAAGAAGTGGCTCAAGAAATGATGGATTTAAACTTCGACGGTTTGATTACGGAAGTTCACTGCAATCCTGACGAGGCTTGGTCTGATGCTAAACAGCAAATAACGCCAGACCGTTACAAGGAACTCATTGGCAACTTAGTGTTACGTGCAGAAAAGGATGCGGGTTTCTTGAACTCAATTGAGTCGCTGCGTGTACGCATTGACGAAGTAGATAACGAATTGTTGAATTTGCTCGGCAAGCGTATGGAGTTTGCTGAAGAAATTGGTGACTATAAAAAACGCAACAATATCGCCATTTTGCAAACGAATCGGTGGAATGAAATTCTGAATTCAGCTGTTCAAAAAGGTCGTCAACGTGGTTTGAGCGATGAGTTTGTTATTCAGTTGTTGACTGCAATTCACCAAGAGTCTATTCGTCATCAAACACTGGTTATGAATGCTCATGATGAAAAAGTAGCAGAAGCAGAAGTCGCAACAGCGAAGTAATATTGTTTGTCAATAGCATATCAAGGGCAAAAGACACCCCTTCCGAAGGAATCCTTTGGATCAGTATCGAGCAATCGGTGGGGTGTTTTTTGCCTTTTTTATTATTATTTTTAAAAAAATACCAGAAATTAGGTATTTTTTTAAAAATAATAGGAAAAAAAGAAGTTTGAATAAAAGCGAAAAGTAAATTATTTTTCACAATGCTGTATTTGTGTCGGCATGTTTTTAATTGATAATCAATTATTTATCATTGATTGACTTGTTAGTTTAACTAAAATTTATAGACACAATGCCCTTAAAATGTCTTTGGTGGGACGGAAAAGGAATCTCATCTTTGTAACATGTTCAAGGATATGTTCATGGGATTATTCTTTTTGCTGTCGCCAGCAAGCCGTAGTTCATTCAAATTTCAGTAGCAAAGCAAAACAAACGTAGTTTTCGGCGAGAAGCCACAATGAGAAAACTATACAGACACTATGGAGAATCCTCATTAACGGTGAGGGTACTATCATGGATAATTAAACCAAACACTACGGCTTGCTGAAGGCGATTTTTTTTTTGAAAAAGAGAGAATTTAAAAAACAACATGTGAACAAATGTTAGAAAAACATAAAATGCCTCTGTTTTGTCGTTGAAAAATTAAGAAATTCGGTTTACGAGTTAAGAAATATGTTCATGGGATTATTCTTTTTGCTGTCGCCAGCAAGCCGTAGTTCATTCAAATTT
>JANMJN010000724.1:0-6345 GCA_031371355.1 Saprospiraceae bacterium | reverse complement strand
AATTTCATATTAGAAAAAACGCGTCCAAATGCTGAATTCTATAAGTTCACTTTGCAATGGTTAACGGCTGTTTTTGACAATAATATGGATAGAATGCCGAATGCCGATGTGTATTTGATTCATTTAGTCGAAAAATATCATCGGAAAGTGGACAGTGGTACGGATAAATACACACTCGAAAGAATGGAATATAAGGTAAACGCTTTCAAAAATGTACTCATTGGCAGCCCTGCGCCCAACTTTTCACTGCCAGATACTGAGGGGGTGCTAAAATCACTTGCTGATGTCAAAGCGGATTATACTTTAGTTGTTTTTTACAGCAGCCTTTGCACACATTGTCGAGAAGCGATGCCGACAATTCGAAACGCTGTGAAAAAAATGGACAACAAGAAACTAAAAGTCTTTACTGTCTGCACCGACGGTGTACGCGAACCGTGGTTGTCTTTTTTAGAAGAAATGAAAATGAACAGCTGGACGAACGTACTGGACTCAAAACCAGATACGGATATTCAGAAGAAATATGTTACTTGGAATCTGCCCGTTCTTTATTTGCTCGATAAAAACAAAACCATCCTTGCCAATCGAGTAAAGCCTGAAAATTTAACCGAATTACTAAATAATGGTGAATGGTAAATATTTAAATGGTGAACAATGTTAGTTTTTTTCATTTGCAATTAATTACTTGGTGTAAGTAATGCACAAAGTCAGTCAAAACTTTGGTAAAAAGGCTAATTTTCATAATTTTACACTTTGAAACTAAAATTTTATCTTTTTATATTGCGCAAAGGACGATATTTAACTACGGATGGCTGAATTTTCACAAGATTTCTTTAAAACCGCTGTGACAGTGGACAATGTCATTTTCGGTTTCGATGAATCCGACCTCAAAGTTTTACTCATTAAACGCGGCACTGAACCATACACGGGCTTATGGGCTTTGCCAGGCGATTTTATTTATGCTCAAGAGAATATAGATGCTGCTGCTGCACGTATTTTGCACGAATTGACCGGTTTAGAAAGGGTCTATCTCGAACAAGTTCGCACTTTTGGTGCCGTTGGACGTCATCCTTTGGGTCGCGTCATAACAGTCGCTTATTTTTCGCTTGTAAAAACCAATCGGCACGATGTTCATCCGTCTTCTTTTGCACAAACAGCGCAATGGGTTAATTTGTCAGATCTTCGTGATGCTTCTTTAGCTTTTGATCACGATGAAATATTAGAAGCTTGTTTTAATGCTTTGAAACAACGTGTCCGTGTGCGTCCAATTGGGTTTGAATTGTTGCCCCCAAAATTTACGTTGACAGAATTGCAACACCTTTACGAAGCCATATTAGAAGCTGAATTGGATAAGCGCAACTTCCGCAAAAAAATTCTCTCTATGGATTTTATCGTTGACCTCAACGAATCGCAAGAAGGCGTAGCGCACCGTCCTGCAAGGCTTTATGAATTTGATAAATCGAAATACGAGAAATTTGTATCGGAAGGATTTAATTTTGAATTATGATTTATTGACCACTGATGGAATTGATTCGAATCAGTTCCATCAGTGGTCAATAAAAAAATCACCTACGTCTTGTCCGTTTTTTAGGTCCACCCTGTGCCATCATACCACTGAACATCTCCATCAATTCTTGAAGTTCCTCGTCAGACAAATCTAAATCACTGTCATCATCGTCATAGTCGTCGTCGTCAAAACCACTATTCACGATGCCCTGCTCACGTCCTTTTTGGATAATCGGATGTGAACCATCTACAAATTGATTGAAAACCATCGGTTTTTTACCCGTTTCAAGCCATTGGTTGAGTATGTTTTTCAATTCTGACAGCATTTCAAACATATACATCGTTCCATCTTGAAGGTCAGAAGTGCCGCCGTCGCCAAATCGTTCTGCTTGTTTATTTTGTTTCACTAAATTGCCCAAATCAGAATCTTTCAGGTTTTTCAACTCTGCTTTCAAACGCACAATTTGAGCATCTAACAAACTGACCTCATTGCGATAACGCAAAATCTGTTCATCCAAGGCATCTAAAATCTGAATATCATAATCCGAAGTACCTGCATCTGAGGTTTGATATGCAGCAAAACGGGTTTTAATATCCAACAATTCAGCCATATCACCACGCTGATAAGCATTGTTAATACTTTGCATCAAATCGTGAAACAACTTAGATTCCGCTTCATTTTCTGCTTTATCGGGGTGAAAACGCCCTGCTAAACCGACAAAAACCTTTCGAATCGCTTGCTGTTCAGCTTCATCAGGCTTAACGGCAAAAGGGTCAAACATCTGTTGCCGACGCTGCCGATTAAACTCGTCCGTAAATCTATCCTCATTGTCAAATCGTCCATTTTGAAACCCTTCGGCAGTACCATAAGGCGTACGAGCAAATGCATCATCCACATCGTCCGTCATTTCGTCCAATGTTGCGCCATCAAACACCTGATTCAGTTCATCTTTATCTTTTCGGCTCAATTTTATTTTTTTCTTCAAGTCTTTAAGCATGGTTTTCAACTCTTTAGCCAATTTAGAAAGGTCAGCCATCCGCGCCATACCATTCATCATTTCTTTTGTCGCCAAATCTATGCCTATTTGCCATTCTTCAATTTTAGTTTTGGTCAACTGAATGCTTTTTGTAATCTTATCTCTCTTTTTTTGAAGTTCTTTCAGCTCTTTTTCTTTTTGAATTAAGAGTGAGCTTTTAGTGATTTCATGTTTTTTCATAAAAAACTAGGTGGATTGTATGTTAAAATATGGTGAATTTATGTGTGGATACTGAGGGGGCATTAAACCCTAAAAGCCGTTCTCAAATCAGTTTCAATTTTTTGATAAAAAGAACAATCTGTATAGTTCATATTGTTTTTTAGTAAATTTCCAAAACTATTACGCCTCAAATGTTCCTGATATTGAGCGGCTCCCTCACCTCCAATTTCTCTTATTCTATTTTCAAATTCAGTATTCTTTAATGGTTCGGCAATACGTTCTAAAAATTTCTTAATCACTTTATCCTTCAAATCATGCCCACGTATAAACAAATAAGCATTGCTTTCGGTTAATCCCAATTCTGCAATTCGCAATTTAAAATCTGAAAACTCTGGTAGGGCATCATATCGTTCTGCCAAAATAAGGCATTGATTTTCAATATTTTGCACTAAATCTATTAAGCCTAATTCAATATCCTGCAAACTATCAAAACCAATCGCCAGACCACATTTATCAGCATTAAACTCGCCATCTATTTTCATCGAAAATAAAGAATAAACCAATAACCGATGAACAATAGAAGAATAACGGTTCATCAAATCAACAAAATCATAATCAACTGATTCCAAATCCAAAAACCTCTTTAGGATTAGCAACAAACTGGGGGCGTAGCATTGATAATTTTCTACTGAATAGGTATATGTTTGAAATATAAAAGGATGGTTTAAATCCTCTTTTTCAAGTAAATAATCATAATCACTATCCACACAAAGGATAAAATCTCGAGCAGCAAACTCTTTAAACTTTAAAACATTTGACTTTCCGAAAGCAGGTGCTGTCGGATAATTGGCATATCTATAAACTTTGAAAGTTAAATCGGGCAGCACATTTCTCATTAAATGTGACCAAAATATTTCATCTGTATCGTATTTACCTTCGACTCTTACGGCACAATCAAGGCGCAAAAGTCTCAATTCTCCTCTAATTCGCTTTACTTCTGCCCTATTTCTTTCTGCTTTTTCTTCAGGAGTCATACTTTTTCCAATTTCTGTGTGGGTTTACAAATATCCTCTATCCAAAAAACGCGGTCATTCCAACCATCCGTAAAGATACTGGGCGAATGCGTTACGATAATGACTTGACAGTTCGGATTCAAGGTGCGAATTATCTCAATCAATTCATATTGCCATGTTAAGTGCATGGATATTTCGGGTTCATCTAATAAAAGTATTGAGGGTTTTTCGTCTTGAAGCAAAACCGTCAATAATATTATGAGCATTTGTTTTTCCCCACTCGAAAGCTCATAGAGACTTAACTCTATGCCATTTTGTTTAAATACGATTGTTTTATCTTTACTATTTTGACCAAATACTTTCCCTGTTGTTTTAAAAAGTTGATTGATTTTTTGAATAAAAATAGTATGATTTTTATTTACTTCTTCTTTACTAAAACCTTGATTTACAATGCGTTCAAAAAGTTCTATTTGATATTTCCAGTATTCTGTTTCTAAATTATAAAGCTCTAAATCTAAAGAGTTCTGTACATCTTTTTGAGTTATTTGACTGATTATATCTTTTTCTAAAAGTTTAGATTCAAATGTTTGTAGCAACTTAACTGGGTAAGTCATTGGCCATTCTAATGGTAGAATATCGTGATTTGTCATACCTGTACTAACACCATTATCCAAAACAATTTTCATAAATTCACTTTTTAATCGAATAATAGCATTTTCACCTTTAAAAAATGATTCTATGAATTTCAAAATCGTACTCTTCCCCGTTCCATTCTCCCCCACCAATATATTAACATCAGGATGCAACGTCCAATTCACATCAAAGCGTCCCCAAAGACCTTTGATTTCAATACGTTCTATGTATGATTTGCTATCTTTATTTTCCATTTTTAAAAAATTTGCTCTTTGAAATGTAAAAATACTGAGGGGGGTACTCATTTTTATTTTTTATTAAAAATCGAGAACTACAACAACTTACTTTTGTTCCCCTTTATTAAATGCCAAAAATAGACATAATCGGCAATAAGCCATAATCAATCAACAATAATCAATCGAAATGAGTTATAAAAGCCTCCGTGCTGCCGTCAATGATTTAGAAAAAACAGGACAACTGCGCCGCATCAAAATAGAAATTGACCCCCACCTTGAAATGGCAGAAATCCATAGGCGTGTGTATGATGCGCAAGGTCCTGCGCTATTGTTTGAACGCGTAAAAGGCTCACCTTTTCAAGCCGTTTCCAATATTTATGGCACTTACGAAAGAACGGATTTTCTGTTCAGACAGACCATTAAAGCCGTTGAAAAAGTGGTTGAATTGAAACTCGACCCCACTAATTTTTTGAAAAACCCCATGCGTTATTTGGGTGCGCCGTTTACTGCTTTAAAGGCTTTGCCGATGAAATTACCCCTCAGTATGGCGGCTTCAAGTTATGCTGAAACAACTATTGATAAGCTCCCACAAGTCAAATCATGGGGCATGGACGGCGGCGCATTCGTTACCTTACCTCAAGTCTATACCGAAGACCCCGACAAGCGCGGCATTATGGGTAGCAATATTGGTATGTATCGCATACAACTATCTGGAAACGAATATCTTACAAATAAGGAAATAGGTTTGCATTATCAATTGCATCGCGGAATTGGCGTACATCATACCAAATATAACAGTCTGCCCGACGAACCTTTTTTATGTTCTATTTTCGTTGGCGGACCGCCTTCTCATGCGCTTTCTGCTATATTTCCTTTGCCTGAAGGATTGCCCGAAGTCACTTTTGCTGGTATGTTGAATGGACGGAGGTTTCGTTATGCTAAAGACAAAAACGGGTCAACTTTGAGTTCCGATGCTGATTTTGTAATAACAGGTATTATCAGAAAAAATGCTAAAAAACCCGAGGGTCCGTTTGGCGACCATTTGGGTTATTATAGTTTACAACATGATTTTCCAGTTATGGATGTTCTGAAAGTCTATCATCGGAAAGACCCATTGTGGCATTTTACAGTCGTTGGACGACCACCTGCGGAGGATTCAAGTTTTGGATATATGATTCACAACATCGTTAAACCATTGACACCCAATGAGTTTCCAGGGGTTGTAGAGATTCATGCGGTTGATGCTGCAGGGGTTCATCCATTGTTATTAGCCATTGGCAAAGAGCGTTATATGCCTTTCAGGGAGACGCAGCCAGAAGAGATTTTGACAATTGCGAACCATATTTTAGGAAGCGGGCAAACGAGTTTGGCAAAATTCCTTTTTATAGCTGCTGATACTGAGGGGGGGAATTTGTCCACTAAAAACATACCTGCATTTTTCAATTTCATATTAGAACGCATTGACCTTTCACGCGATCTTCATTTTCAAACAAAAACGACCATTGATACACTCGATTATTCAGGTTCTGGTTGGAATGCAGGGTCAAAATTGGTGGTTGCAGCCGCTGGAAAAAAGCAACGTGAATTGAAAAATGAACTCCCAAATAACTTCAAACTACCCCCTCAGTATAGTGACCCTATTTTTGTACAAAACGGTATTTTAGCGATTAAAGCACCAAAATTCACCTCTCATACTGTTGAGGAACGAAATCCCGATTCTTTCGGGAAGGGGTATCAACAAGCCGAAGATTTTTGTACGTATAT
>JANMJN010000722.1:0-2578 GCA_031371355.1 Saprospiraceae bacterium | reverse complement strand
GTTGTTTTGTCCGCTATTATTCTAATTTATCTTTTTTATATAATCTTTTACGCAAAGCGAGAACTACTGTCGAAATGTGGGATTTACCGCTTATTACGACATTCAAAATTCTTTATCATTATTCGATATTCAAAATTTACCCCCCTCAGTATTTTCACATAAAAACCATACTTTTCTCAATAAAAACAAATCACTTAATGAAAAATCTATACGTTTTATTTTTGTTAGTATTTGGTCTATCATCTACGCTTATAGGTCAGCATGTGACTTTGTCATCCGATCAAATTAAAGCTTTAACACCTAATTGGACAGGAGAACGCTCCGATGATGGCAGACCAAAAGTTTCTGATAAATGGTTTGAGCGACTTAAAGGCATTCATCTTGAAGAAGCTTGGGGAGTTTTAAGAAATAATGGCTATCAAAACCAATTTGAAGGCGATTGGATGGTCATCCATCCCGACTCTGTTATGGTTGGTAGAGTCGTCACTGCTCAATATTTGCCTTTAAGACCTGACTACGATAAAATCATAAAAGACAAAGGCAAAGCGGAAAACCGTATAGGTGCAACCAATTCTTGGCCCATAGATGTCTTGAAAGATGGTGATATTTATGTCGCTGACAGCTATGGTAAAGTCGTTGATGGCACTTTGATAGGTGACAATCTTGGCAATGCCATTTACGCAAAATCACACAGAGGTGTTATTTTTTATGGTTCAGTGCGTGATATTGAAGGTTTGGAAGAAATCAAAGGCTTTAATGGCTGGATTAAGGGCTACGACCCTTCCTATATCCAACAAATGATGTTGGGCGGCATCAATGTACCTATTCGTATTGGTAGAGCGACCGTTTTGCCAGGTGATATTGCGTTGGCAAAAAAAGGGGGCATCGTTTTCATTCCGGCTCATTTGGTTGAAACGGTTGTATTGAATTCTGAATTTATCGCCTTACGTGATGTTTTTGGACATCAAAGACTGCGGGAAGGCAAATACACGCCAGGGCAAATTGATACACAATGGACGGATGTCATCAAAGCCGATTTTTTGAAATGGATTGACGAAAATCCAAATCGCCTACCTATGACCAGAAAAGAATTAGACGAATTTATGAAAAGTCGAACTTGGTGATATTGGATTTTACCCCCTCAGTATTTTTATAAAATATTGACTTTGAAGGTTTTAAATGCACTATTCGATATTTTTTAAATTTATTTCATCAACTAATAAAACAAATGATAATGACTACACCTTCTGAAAAATTCCTTGCCAAATTTGACATAAAAAACAACGATAACGATGTTGTTGAAAATAAACAAATGAAAAACGGTTCTCAAGAAAACAGCCGTCGTTCATTTTTTAAAAATACGGCTTTGGGGGGACTGTCCTTAGCCGCTTTTATGAATTCATCTTTAGAAGAGTCGCTGGAGCACAGCACGTCAAAAGTGCGCCGCAGTTCCGCACCATCGGACTTAAAAATTACCGATATGCGCTATGCGACGGTCATGAATCCAGGGCGATGCAGCATCATACGCATTGATACCAATCAAGGTATTTCGGGCTATGGTGAAGTCAGAGATGGCGCAGATTGGCGGTATGCTTTGTTCTTAAAAAGCCGTATTTTAGGCATGAACCCTTGCAGTGTCGAGCAGATATTCAAACGAGTTAAGCAATTTGGTTTTCACGGAAGACAAGGTGGAGGCGTATGTGCCGTTGAAATGGCTTTGTGGGATTTGGCAGGAAAAGCCTACAATGTACCTGCTTACCAATTGATAGGCGGCAAATACCGGGATAAAGTGAGATTGTATGCCGATACACCTGAAGAAAAAGATGTAAATGTATTTGTCGCAAAATTGAAGGACAGATTAGAGGTGAAAGGCTTTACTTTTTTAAAAATGGATTTGGGTATTGAACTCATAAAAGACATTCCTGGAACCATAGTCAATTCTAATTTTTGGGATGTCGGTCGCCAATGGTCTAATACACCAATGAGTTATGGTGCCGCTTTGCACCCATTGACGCAAGTACAAATTACTGAAAAAGGTTTGGAAGAAATGATGAAATATGTTTCGCAAGTCAGATCCGCCGTAGGATACGAAATACCACTTGCTTCCGACCATTACGGTCATTTTGACTTAAATAATGCCATCAGATTGGGCAAAGCCGTTGAAAAGTACCGTTTGGCATGGCTTGAAGACCTTGTGCCTTGGCAATTGACAGAACATTTGAAAGACATCAGCAAAGCCATCGAAACGCCAGTTTGTACGGGTGAAGACATTTATTTGAAAGAAGAATTTATTAAACTCATAGATGCAAGGGCAGTTGATATCATTCATCCCGATTTATCTACTTCTGGTGGATTATTAGAAACCAAAAAGATTGGTGACTATGCAGAAGAGCGTGGTGTTGCCATGGCGATGCACTTTGCGGGTTCACCCGTCTCGTTTATGGCGAACATCCACTGTGCCGCCGCGACCGAGAACTTCCTCGCGCTAGAAAACCACTCGGTCGATCTGTCATGGTGGGATGACCTCATCACCGGAATCGACAAGCCCTTCATCAAGGATGGCTATGCCTTCGTTCCA
>JANMJN010001324.1:0-2043 GCA_031371355.1 Saprospiraceae bacterium | reverse complement strand
GTATTAGATGAAAAACTGTTGCGCAAAAACCTCATTTTGATGAACCGCGTCAAGGTAGAATCGGGCGTACACATTATATGTGCGTTCAAAGGTTATGCGATGTGGTCGTCGTTTCCCCTTGTTCGGCAGTACCTCGACGGGGCAACGGCGAGTAGCTTGTACGAAGCGCGTTTGTGCTTTGAAGAAATGAAGTCTTTGGCACATACCTATGCCGCTGTCTATTTTCCTGATGATTTCGACGATATAATGCGGTATTCGAGCCATATTTCCTTCAATTCGCTGTCGCAATGCCATCGTTACTACCCCTCAGTAAAACAATGGAATAATGGCAACAATCATAAGATCAGTTGTGGTATTCGCATCAATCCTGAATATTCAGTTGTTGAAACAGATTTGTACAATCCAAGCAAAGCGGGCGGGCGTTTGGGAGAGGATTTAATCAATTTCAAAGGCACATTGCCCAAAGGCATCGAAGGTATACACGTACATGCTTTGTGCGAGTCAAGTGCGGAGGATACTGAGGGGTTGATTCAAAGAGTTGAAGAAATCATAGGTGATTGGTTACCGCAGTTGAAATGGCTGAATTTGGGCGGCGGGCATTTGATGACTCGGCCCGATTATGATGTGGAACATTTGATAAACGTCTTAAAACGTTTTAAAGAAAAGTATCCCAACCTCGATGTTATTTTAGAACCTGGCAGTGCCGTCGGTTGGAATACGGGTGTTTTGGTGTCCAAAGTCTTGGATATTGTGAACAATCACAGTGTTAAAACCTTGATGATAGATGCGAGTTTTACGGCGCACATGCCCGATACGCTTGAAATGCCTTATCGTCCGCGCATTGTCGGCGCAACAGACCCAGTTGAAGGCAAGCCGACCTATCGCATCGGTGGCACAAGTTGTTTGTCAGGCGATTATATGGCAGAATATAGTTTTGACAAAGAAATAAACGTCGGCGATACGCTCATCTTTGAAGATATGATTCACTATACGATGGTCAAAACCTCGATGTTTAACGGTGTGCCGCATCCTTCTATTGGGATTTGGACAGAGGAAAATACGTTCAAACTCGTTCGGAAATTTGGTTATGAAGACTATAAAAACCGTTTATCTTAGTTAAAAATCAAAAATCATGTTTAACAATTTACGACAAAATATAGAGCAATATATCCATTTCACAGATATAGAATTCAAAGCCTTAACGGATAAAATTGTCGTTAAAAAATTGAAAAAGCGGCAAACTTTAGTTCGAGAAGGCGAAATATGCCGTTATGTCGGCTTCATCAACAATGGGTTATTCCGTTGTATCTCTTTCACAGAGGATGGTATTGAACGTGTGGAACATTTTGGGGTAACAGGCGAATGGATTTCAGAATATCCCAGTTTTCCTACTCAAACACCCGCCAGACAGACCATTGAAACACTGCGGGATAGTGAAGTGTTGTTATTGAGTTACGATAATTTACAAACACTTTTTGAAAATCCAAAAGTAGAACGTTTTGTGCGCCTTCTGAATGAGTCCATGTATTCTGAAAACAGATTGCTGATAAATGAAATTCGTCATGCTGCACCAGAGGAACGTTATCGCCTATTCATTAGTCTTAGACCTGACCTGATTGAGCAAGTGCCGCAACATTATATTGCCAATTATTTGGGTATGACACCTGTTTCATTGTCGCGAATACGGCGACGGATGTTATCTTACTGAGGGGTCAGTTTTCCAAAATTTCAAGACGGTATGTTCGATTGAATTGTTTCTTTACGACGCAACCACTTGGAAACTACTTCATCTTTATTGTTGAAAATAAAAATTCGCTATCATTATCTCTAAAAATAAGTCTTAATTAATTGAAATCAAAAGAATAAATGAAAAAGCTCCTTTACTTATCCATCCTACTTGTATTCTTCTACGCTTGTAAAAACAATAATTCTACTTCACTATCAGCAACAAAAGACGTTGTCGCTGCCAATGTTGACTCAACTGTCAGCCCTGCCGACGATTTTTTTCTATTTGCCAACGGTGGTTGGATTAAAAACCATCCG
>JANMJN010001300.1:0-3027 GCA_031371355.1 Saprospiraceae bacterium | reverse complement strand
TTTCTGAGGGGTGGTGTTCATCTTTTGGAAATTGACGGTCCATTAGTTCTAAAATCTAAGTAGTATTGCGTTGCGTATCTTTGTTTAGCGGGTGATTTAAATCGCTTGCAGGCTGCATTTTCATCGCAAAATGCAAGAGTTCAAACACTTGATTGCGCAAGACATCGTATTTATGCACATAATCGGAATTGATTTCTTCAAACATCTTTTTGTAAATCGCGCTGATTTTGTCCACCTGTTCATCTGTTAATTCAAAAACAGGGTTGCCATTGGGTTGAAAAACAGAATATTGGTTCAGATTGCCAAATTGATGAAAAAAGTGCTGATTGAAAATGCAATAAAAGCCACTCTCTATCCTTTCAAGATTTTGACATTGGTAAGGTATGTTTGGATTTGAAAAAAACAATGCTTGCTTTTTGATAGCAATCACTTTGTCGGCATAAAGCATGTCTATATCCCCAATGACGAGCATGATTTTATAGAAATCCCGCCTTTTATACGGCAGTGGCTTGGTTTTACCAGGCTCAACAGGCTCGTGTTGAAATAGGTTGAAATGCCCGATTTCATTACGGATATTATCGGGCATCCAATCGAATTTTCTTTTATAAAAGTCTTCTAAAGATTCTATTTTTTCCATGATTTAAAGTCTGTAATTTAGTCCAAAACTCCAAACAAATGTATCTCCTGCAATGGTAGATTTGATTTTATACGTAAATACAGTAGAAATATAAAGAGGAAAATTATCCTTATTGATGCTCAACATATGACTGTAATACGTGCCTTCATTATCATCGAGCGTCAAATGGAAAAGCTGAGGGAAAAATCCCAAATAAAATTTATGCGATAAATCAATATGCGGAAAGCGGGGTTGCAGCGATATATAAGTACTTTTTTGTACCCCATAAGGATCTAAACCTTTTGAAGCCAACATATGTAAACCGACTGAAAATTTCGGCGAATAATGCCATACAGGTACTATCTCACTTGCAAGGAAACGTGAAGCAATCCAACGATTGGTCGTTTGCCCATTGATACTTATGGGTTTTTCACTGATGATATAAGAAGGATGTGCACCTACATGCCAGCTAAAATGTTCCGTTCTTTTAGGGCGAAACCTTAGCCAAAAAATATATGACCATGGATCGCCATTGAGCCGCCACCGCAATTCGGGTTCAAAAAATATATTTTTTTTACCAACTGCAACATTTATGATGGTAGCGGGTTTTCCCAAAGACAAATTCGGAAAAAGCGAAATACCATTATTTGTAATTTGAATATTTGCGGTCGCTTTAAGCGGTTCTTTTTGTTTCAAAGAATCTTTTTGAGCGAATGCATTATTTAAAATGAAAGAGAAAGCAAGGAAAAAGAGCCTTCGTTTTGTTAATAAACCCATTTTGCAAGATTTTATCACTTAATATTTATAAAATTTCGAGTTGCAAAATTCAATATAAAATTGCAGAAAATATTACCTTTTTCAAAGTAAAACTTACGATTTTCAAACAAAGAGCTGTCAACAACCGTCATTCTCGAAACAGTAAGTCATGAAGACTCACGTTCATTTAAATACATGTGTGAATTATATAAGTTTTATTTTTTATTGTGTAAGAATTAAAGTTCAAATAAAGACACCTTTGCACCGTGAAAATTATTTCACAACTCAACTCATATTAATGAAATTCAATTCACTGATTATTGTCTCATCCCTTGCTTTTTTTCTTACACCCCTCATCAATTTTGCCCAAGCCCCTAATTTAGGCACTTCTGCAAATTATGTCCTTTTCTCAACGAACGGCGCTGTCAGCAACACAGGTTTTTCGCACGTCACTGGAAATGTAGGTGCCAATACAGGTGCGGTTACAGGGTTTGGTAATGTAGATGGCGGCATGCACAATATCGACGGCTCATCGGCAGCAGCATCAACAGATTTACTCAATCTTTATAATGACATCAATTCAAGAACGCCAACGAATAATCATGCTTTTCAATTAGGCGTAGGCGAAACACTCAATGCGGGCATATATGCTTTGGCTGGTCATACTGATTTGAGTGGTAATTTAACGCTCGATGGTCAAGGAAATCCCAATGCCTTATTTATTTTTAAAGTTTCGGGAGGCACATTTACGTCAAGTGCTAATTCACGAGTCATTTTAATTAATGGCGCCGTTGCCTGCAATGTTTTTTGGGTAATAGAAGGCGCCATCAATATTGGTTCTGGAACGATGATGAAAGGAAATATCATTGCCAATAATGCGGCAATTGATTTGAACGCAGGTGTTAATCTGGAAGGCAGAGCTTTGTCAACATCCGGCGCCATTACTGTTAACGGTGTTGTTACGGTTATGCCCCTTGGTTGTGGCGTACCTATTTTAACGGGTCCAATAGCACCAGCATTAGGCAAAACGTCTTGTTTTGCTTTATTTTCTTCTAACGGATTGGTTACAAACTCAGGTACTACCTCTGTTACAGGAGATATCGGTACGAACTCTGGTACTACATCGGGTTATAACTCTTTGAATGTCACAGGCATCGTTCATTCGAATCCCAATGCGACGACTGTGACAACTGCGAGCAATTTGACCGATGCTCAAAGTTATTTAAGCACCTTAACGACTGATTTTGAACTTTTATACCCCGCCCAATTTGGCAATACACTTGTCTTGACGCCCCATACTTACCTTATGACTGGTATGACTTCATTCAATGATATTCTTTATTTGAATGCTCAAGGGAATGCCGACGCCGTTTTTGTTTTAAAAATAACAGGACCGCTTGCCGTCAGCACAAATGCAAAAGTTGTTTTACAGAATGGCGCACAAGCGAAAAACGTTTATTGGAAAGTCGATGGTGCCGTCACGATTGCTGACAATGTTATTTTTAAAGGTAATATTATCAGCAGTGGCGCTATTAGTATTGGTACTTTATCTAATCTTGAAGGTAGAGCTTTGACATCGAATGGTGCTATCGCGACAGCTGACATCAATGCAACAATTTCTTCCGCTTGCGAAAACACAATACCCGTGACGTGGT
>JANMJN010000710.1:0-9010 GCA_031371355.1 Saprospiraceae bacterium | reverse complement strand
GTTGAAAAGATTTTCAGATAATTTTTTTTTTAAATTAAATCATCTGTTTACCTTTACGAAATCAATGTTTGATAAAATAAAAAAAAGTGGGCGGCAGAGGCTTTTTTAAGCTATTGAAAATCAATGTTTTGATTATGTGTGTGTCATCCGATTCTGAAAACTGAACGTAATAAATCCAATAATGCGGCAACCCAGCAATTACACACTTGTAGAAACTCCAGAAGCACTGAAAGTTTTTTTTGACGATAACTATGCTGTTGAATGGCTTGCCGTTGATACTGAATTTATTGGTGAAAAACGGTTTGAAGTTCTTCTTTGTTTGATTCAAGTGGCATCGCCTAATGGGTTTTATTTGATTGACCCTTTAGCTATTTCAGATATGAGTTTGCTTTTGCAACTCCTTGAAGATGAGCGTATTCTGAAAATAACACATGCAGGAGAAAATGATTACCGTCTGTTGAATAACCTTTTTGGAACGATTCCAAAAAATATTTTCGATACCCAATTAGCAGGCGGTTTTATCGGTCATGGTTATCCTGCTTCTTATGGTAAATTGGTAGAAAAAGAGTTAAATGTGTTTTTGGATAAAGGTTACGCCGCAACCGATTGGGAAGCGAGACCGTTAAAACGAAAACAGTTGGAATATGCTTTGAGTGATGTGCTGTATTTGCATACTTTATATGAGAAGATGCACGATAAACTATTGGTTAATAATCGGTTATCTTGGCTTTTTTCTGAATCCAAGCGGTGGGAGACTCCTCAGTATTACGACCGAGACCCACACCGCGAGGCTCTGATGAACACGATGATGCAAAGCCTTCGATTGCCGAAACAAGTTTTTTTATTGCGCCTTTATGAATGGCGGCGACAAGAAGCGCAACGACTCAATCACTCTAAAGAAATGGTTTTGCAATCCAAGTTTATTGCACCCATTATTCGGAGTGTTGATTCAGGAAAACAGGCACTGTTGGATTCACGTATTATTCCAGATAGATTGGTCGGGCAGCATTGGGATACGTTCCAAAAACTATATCAGTCAAAACCAACAGATGAGGAGTTGGTAATTTTGCAAAGATTGCCCCCCCTCAGTAAAGAAGATCCTAAAAAGGATGTTTCGATGGATTTGTTGCACGGTTTAGTCAAATACAAGTGTATGGAAAGTGGTGTTGCACCATCACTGGTTTTGAACAAATCAGATTTGACTTATGCCAAAGCGGGCGAAGATATTTTTAGCAGCGATGGCAATGATTGGCGGCGAGAATTTATGGGCGAAGCCATGTTGAGGTGGCTCAATGAACGACGCGAGTTGGAGGTTGTGATGCGTGACAATGAAGTCGTATTAAAGATGAAAGAATAGTTTTTTAGTGGATAATGGATAGAGGATAATGGATAGTAGATAATGGATACAGCCTCATTATCAATTATCAATTATCCACTATCCATTAAATAATAATTTTCCAAACATTTTGCGGAGCCTTATGCTTCGTTAAAAAATTCCGATTTATATGTTTTATAAACATTTACTTCGTATGAAGCAATTTCTGACCTTCCCTATTTTCCTTTTATTGGCAAACCTTGCCTTTGCACAACCCTTGAACGATAACTGTTCGGGTGCTTTCACACTCACATCTATCGCTGCGGGTGGCGTTTGTCCAACGGATATTTATACGAACGTTGGCGCTAGTGATGCAACAGGCACATCAAATTCACCTAATCCAAGCTGTTTCAACGGTTTGCGGGCTTTCAAAGACGTGTGGTTCAAGTTTACGACCCCTTCAGTAGGTGGCAACTTGAACTATCGTATAACAGTACGGGGCGTAACGGCAGCAGACAGCATCAAAAACCCACAAGTGGCGATGTATATCGGCGATTGCGGAACGGGCTTGTTCGAGGAATATTGCGGCACGCGCCTTGTATCACAAGATACGAACGCAGTGAGCCTTGATGCGGGTTGTATGCGTGCGGGAACGACATATTTTATCCAAGTTGGTAGCTTTTTGAGTACGGACATTGGTGGTCGTTTTACGGTTTGTGTTGAACCGATTGACCCGATATATAATATGCGTCCGATACCACAAACGACTACGGCTTGCGTCGGTACCGTCTATGATTCGGGTGGACCCAATGCGAACTATGGAAATAGCCAGAATGGTTATACATTTAATATTCGTCCGTCAGCAACGGGCTGTATTGAGTTAACCATAGACTCCCTCAGTTTGGAAGCGAATTTTGACTCTTTGGTCATTTTTGATGGGAGAACAAACAGAAGACTTGACCGCATTACGGGTGCATCAAATAAATTACCAATTGTATTGCAATTACGAACGGATTGGGTGCAATTGAAATTTTACTCAGATGGTTCTGTGAATTCACGCGGCTTTAAATGCTCGTGGCGGTCACTATTAGTATGTAATCCGCCTGCGCCGACTTCTTGTGCCGCACCTGATCTGATTCCAAGTTTGCCATTTAGTCAAATAGGTGCGACGACTTGTAACGACGACTTAAATGCCGTGACCACAAGCCCGTGTACGCCAGCTTCGACAAATAACTTTTTACAGGGTAAAGACCATATTTATAAATACACATCGGCTGGTGCGCAGTGTATCAAAGTGACTCTGACTGGTATTCCGACTTCGACTACACCCGGTACGCATACGGGTGCCAATGTTGGCATTTATCTGGGTTGCCCTGGAACACCGGGCGCAACGTGTATTAAAACAGGTACAGTAAATGCGACACGCGATACTGTGGCAGCTATAAATGTTACTTTAGAAGCAGCTGGTGACTACTATTTTGTGGTATCTCGTCGGGAGGCTTGTATGCCTTATAATATTTTGATTGATACGGTTCCTTGTTTAAACCGTTTGCCAAACGCTGGGTCATGTGGTAAAGCATTGACTTTGAATGACTGTTCAAATCAAAACCCATCTGACATCGTTTTGGATTTGTCGGTACAAGGGGACTCGACTTTCTTTACAGCGGGTGCAACAAATGCGGGTTGTATTGCCGGCTTAGGTGGTGCTGGACGTTACAATTTTGTCTTTTTGTATTTCCAAGCTAAAGCAGATGGCAAATTTGGTTTTACAATCAGCCCTCTCGGTAGTGATCCAACTTTTGACGTTGACTTCAATATGTACGGAGGAATGGACAGTTTAGGTCAGATTTGTACTTTTACTAAGACCAAAGCGCCTATCAGAAGTTCTTACGGTGTCGGCACAACAACACCGAACCGACAAACGGGGATGGCGGATAGTTACATTAATACATCTGGTCAAACAATAGCAGTGACAGATACTTGCGAAGGTATAGGTTTGGTTGCTCCAGACTTATTTGATGGTATTGTTCGTCGAGTAGATGTTAAACAAGGAAAATACTACGCTCTTTGGATAAACGACTTCAACGGCAGTGTCGGTCGCAACGGCGTTCGTTTGAATTTTGGTGGTACGGACAATGGCGTTTTGAGCAATTCTCTTGTCGAAAGTTTTACGGCTGGACGTGACACCCTCATTTGCCCTGGCGGAACGGCACAACTTTTTGCAACAGGTGGCATCAATTATCAGTGGAAACCCAGTGCAGGTTTGAGCAGCGATACTGCGGCTCGTCCAACAGCACGTCCGACGGCGACAACGGCTTACAATGTTTCGATTCAAGGCACTTGCCGGATTGTTCCTAAAGTGGTCAATGTAGGTGTTTTTGCAGTTAAAGACGTTTTGAACCAAACAGTTTGTCGTGGTGAAGAGTTAACTTTTGATGCAGGAATTACATACCCCCTCAGTAGTGGAGCCGTTTGGTCATGGACTTCTACAACAGGGCACTTGTCAGAATTGAGCTGCATCAATTGCCCAACACCCACTTTCAAGGCGACCAACACAACGAATACAACAGAGACTCATACATTTATTGTCGCTTTGACGACACCTAACTGTATTTTAAAAGATACTGTGACAATTACTGTTTCGTCGGGCCAAGTCGCGAGTTATGATGTCATCACATCGCCCAAAGTGACACGTGATACAAATATTTGTGTCGGTTCAACTTTCAATTTACTGAAACCTGGATTTGATGCAACCGCCGTTTATGTGTGGACTTCCGTACCTGTTTCAGTTCTAACAAGTAATAATCCGCTTGTTTCTCCTACAGCTTCTACTAAATATTATGTCGTAGTATCTGGTGGGGCAGGCGGTTGTGCATCAGCTTCAAGGGATAGTGTTATTGTGAATGTCTATCAACCGCCTACTTTGACGCGAGCGTTAAAAGATACGACACTGTGTAAAGACGAAAAAATACAGATAGGTAAGACGAATATTCAAGCTAATACAACCTACTCGTGGAGTAACCTTACAGGATTGAGTAGTAGCACAACGCCTAATCCAACGGTAACAGTTGGGGCAGGCAGACAAGTATATATTTTGACGGCGACAAACCCCGGTATGTGCGTCACCCGCGATACGATGACCGTAACAGGTATCAATCTCACTGCGAAAATTGACACTGTTGACAGTCTGCGCATTTGCCGAGGTGTGCCATTGACATTGAAAGCAGCGACAACACCGCTTGGTTTAAAGGCAAAATGGGGATCAAACAAAGATTTTTCATTGCCAACGGACTCTGTAACAACCGTTACTGTCAATCCAACACGTCGGACTTTATATTATATCACGGTCTCTTTGCCAGGTTGTACACGCCGCGACTCAACCGAAGTTTATGTAGATTCGTTGCCTTCTCCAACGAATATATTGCCACAAGACACCACCGTTTGTATGGGGACGTTGATTTTGTTGCGCTCGCCGGTTTTTGAACCTGTGTTGTTTCCAGGCATTACCTTCAAGTGGACACCTACTAAAGGCACGGTTACATCGGATTCATTGTACAATATTGTTCTTTCTGCAGATTCTACGCGCACGTACAAACGCTTGATGCAAAATGGTGTTTGTCGTCAGACGGACAGTACGAAGGTCAATGTCAATCCAAATCCAGTCATCGTACTGTTGCCACGTGATACAGCAATATGTAATACGCCAACGGGTGTCAATATCGTTTTGACAGCCTCATCCGTTACGCCAAACGTAAAAGATTGGAAATGGACAGGACCGCAAGGAGCTATTTCAAGCGGCGATGGTAAAACATCCATCAATGTCACCCCTACGAATATTGGAGCTAATAATTATACGGTGACAGCAAAAGTAGGCGATTGCCCTGGTTCAGCATCAACGACTATAACGATAAAGGCTTTCCCTACAGTGACATTCCCGGCTGACCCAACTATTTGTAAGGACAGTTCAATTACCTTAAATACATCGCCAAATGCGGCAAATACATATGCTTGGACAGGACCAAGTGGCTTCACAAGTACATCGTCTGCACCGCGTGTCACTCCAGCAGCCACCGGTACTTATGCGGTCACTGTCACAGGGGCGAATGGTTGCCCAAATACAAGTTCTGTTGAGGTGAAAGTAGCAACTGCTACTCTTGCGGCTATTCCTAACACAAGTATTTGTGCGGGTCTTCCTTTAACTTTGACCGCAACAGCCTCAAATAACTTAGGTGGTGGAACGCTACGTTGGAATACAGGTGCTACGACGACTACAATCAATCCACCTACAACTTTCAGTAGCACATATACCGTAACTTACACTTATGGAAATGGTAAATGTAGTCTTTCAACATCTACTCAAGTGACCTCTATACCCAACTTCTTTTTACGTATTTCGCCCGATACTTTCCGTAACGATAGGCTGCTTGACCAAGGGACACCTGTTAGTTTAAATGCCGTTTTGACGGGTAATTTTGCAGGACCTACCTTCAATTGGTCGGTCAATGGTACAGCTTTAGGGACAACACAAACGGTCAATATCAAGCCATTGGTTGAGGGTGCATACAAGGTTTCAGTCAGTTCGACAACAGGATGTAGCAAAGATACGTCTATTCAAATCTTTATACGTTATCCTAAATACGAACTGCCAAATGCCTTTACGCCTAATGGTGATACAATAAACGGGAATTTTGGACCTATTTTCAACGACCTTTTCCCTCCAGCGCCGACAAATGCACGTCCACGCTTCTGGAAAGGTCGTATTGAAGTCCTTTCATTCCAAGTATTCAACCGTTGGGGCGCAGAAGTCTATTCTGAAACAAGTACTTCTGTTCTCAATAGTGCAACTTACAAGGGTTGGGACGGCAAAAAAGGTGGAACTGATTTGGCTTCTGATGTCTATGTCTATATCATCAAGTTAAAAATGCCTGACGACTCGATTCGTGCCGAAACAGGTGAGTTGAATTTGATTCGATAATTGATTGATAAACAATATTTTATAAAAATAAGCCGATACAGAGCCCCCCTCAGTATCGGCTTGTTTTTTGGGGCTGTGTCAATAAATATTTGCTTTTCATCATTCATCATTTATCATTCACCATTAATTATTATATTTGTTCAAAATTTATCTTTGAACAGTATAAATGAAAATCTTATGGAAAATAACAAATGGGAACAGATCGAAAACCATATTCGTCAATACATTGATGAAAAAGCTTTTGACAAAGCCATCAAACTACTGAAAAAATCGGCTATCCAGAAGCAAAATACCCAACTGCAAGAAGAGATTGAACGGTTCAAAAAAGAATATTCTGCCTTCAAAAAAAAGAAAAAACAAGGCGCCTTCACAGTTGAAGAAGTCCAAGCCAACGAGAAAGACATAGCATATGCCCTCAACTATTTCATTGATTGCTTACGCGACGGCGGTGCAAGAGCAGAATCGAGTGCAAGCGGTGCAACGGCGGAGTTTGAAGACGTTCCTCCTGTGTCCGAAATGGTTGAAATAGAAGTTGCGCCTATTAAACAACATGCGGAACCGCCTATTTTTGAACCCCAGCCATCAGCATCTATGGCACTCCCACCATCACCACCCGCACCAATACCTGTGTTCGTCAAATCTGCGTCTAAACCGTCGAAGGCAAAGCCTGAAACAGAGGGTGGCATCCTTTACAACATACCCAATAAAATGCAGTTAGGTATCCAAACCAGATGCATTGTTCGTTTAGCATTTGATAAAAAACAGTTGAAAAAACAAGACGACAAGTTTACTGGCGAAGTCATAAAAACGGTGCGCGTATCCGAAGTTATGGAAGTTGACCTCATTGACATCAGCGGTGAAAATGCGTTCAATATCCAATTTGTCTCTCAAAAGGAGCAATTTATTGATAAAAATGAAGCAACAGAATGGATTATTATGGTCAAAGCCTTGAAAGCAGGCAGTTTCAGTTTGGCTTTAAAAGTGGCAATAATTGAGAAAATTGATGGCAAAGACCGCCGCAAAGAAATGGTTTTAGAAGAACCCGTCGCCGTTGTCAGTGACAATGTCGCCCCTTCAACAGAGTTCAAATCGGGGAGTCAACCCTTTCAATCTGTTGGTGCACAAACTTTAATGCCGTTGGGCAACCCCTCAGTAAAAACCGTTCTTTTTATGGGCGCCAACCCGCCGGGCACTCAGTTCTTGCAATTGGAAATTGAACACAGTCGCATTTCGGTGGAGTTGGAAGGCAATTTCCGTTTTCCGACAGCCAAATTTGTCAGTGCATCCGAAATTCCTAAACTCTTTATCATTCAGAAACCCAATGTTGTTCATTTCAGCGGTCACGGAAAAGACCCTTCTCCAAAGGAGTCTGCGACGGGCAGCGACAATGAAAACGGCACGCGTGGCATTGGTTTACCTAAAAATTATGAAAGAACAGGTGGCATCATCGTTTTCGACAACGATATGCGCGGCATGAAAGTCATTGAAGATAAAGCATTGGATTTTATTTTTTCAAACGCCGTTAAAAACCTAAAAATTCCTATTCAAATCGTCGTTTTCAACTCCTGCCATTCCGAATCTCAAGCAAAAGTGGTCGGTAAGTCAGTCCCTTATGTTGTTGGCACAGCACACGCCATCAAAGACGACATCGCTATTTCCTTTGCCGTAGGTTTTTACTTTGGCTTGGCAAACGGTTTGAGCGTTGAAGATGCTTTCACAAGCGGTAAAATGCAAGCCGTTATGGAAGATTTAGAAGCTCAAAATTTGATTGTTTTGTACGTCAATGGCGAAAAATCTGCTTTGTAAATTGTTGAGAAGTTTAAACAAAAAAAAAGCCGTAAAACATTGGTAAACAATGAATTACGGCTTGCAGTACCGAAGGCGGGAATCGAACCCGCACGAGGTTGCCCTCACTGGATTTTGAATCCAGCGCGTCTACCAATTCCACCACTTCGGCTCGTTTCGCAGACGCTGTTGCGATTATTGCGGGGCAAATTTAGAAACGTTTTCTAGAATACGCAATAAATATCTCTTTTTTAAGTAAAAATTTTTCACTTTTTCTAAATCTGACTGCAGGGTTACGCCGTCTTGATAGTTTTCGATAATGAATTTTATATCTTCAAATATCTGATTTTCAATGTTTTGCGCATCTTTTAAAACCTTTTCATACGCCGTTTCATCAAAATCAAATTCCAACTCCATAATGGATTCATTGATGTCCATCATGTCCATTAAGAAGTCTTGAGGCAGTGAATTTTTCCCTTCTTCTTCAAAAATATCTTTTAATTCCAGCACATATTTCATGCGGCGGTCAAAGTCAGACAATGTTTTATAGGCTTGTGTATTGAGCGTCGAAAGTTCTAAAATCTCGTTTTGCCGTGCTTCGTCTTCCAGTGTAAAAAAGTCAGGATGATAGCGTTTCGAGTTGGCATAAAACGTCTTTTTCAAAGCCGCTTCATCGAGCAGAAAAGAAATTGGGAGGTGGTAAAATTCAAAATAATTCATCGGTTGATAGTTGATAATGGATAGTTGATAATGGATAATAGCCGCAAAGCTATAAAATTACTATCATTATCCATTATCCACTATTCAATACAATTCCTCAAGAGGGTTATTCTTGCCTGTTTTCTTTTTTACTTGTAACCCCATCACCTTATTGGGCGATACGAGATTGTAAAAAACATGAAAACTTAGAAAATAAGGCTTCATAAACTCAAAGG
>JANMJN010000704.1:0-4345 GCA_031371355.1 Saprospiraceae bacterium | reverse complement strand
TTTGACCAATTATAAATCGCTGGCACAACAAATCGGACTTTCTGGTTTGCCAACGGCGCAAAGTGGCGCAACTTATCACGGTGCAGCGAGTGTGAACGCAGCGATGGCACAAACTTTACGCAATTTTTTCCCGACAACATCCGCTGCCAATAAAGCGTCAATAGATTCATTGGAAGGTGTTTTTAACACTAAATATCAAACCGAAATCAATGCCACAGGATTCCAACGCTCTACTGATTTTGGTAAACAAGTCGCCAGTGTTGTTTTTGACTGGTCGAAAACAGACGGTACTTTGGATGTCCGTCCTGCTTATGTGCCGCCTGTTGGTACAGGTTTATGGGTGCCGACACCGCCTGCTTTTGTGGCAAATCCTGTCAATCCTTATGTGGGGCTGAACCGCACATTTATTGCGGGTTTGACAAGTAGTGTTACCGCAATACCGCCGCCTGTGACGTATTCGACAGACCCTAATTCAGATTATTACAAAACGGTGAAAGAACTCTATGATGCTTCTCAAAACTTAACGGCTGATCAAATAACGATAGCCAAAACATGGGCAGACTTTGGCAGTTTTTACAGCACACCTGGTGCTCATTTTATCAATATCGTAACCCAATTGATTGTCAATTATCATTTGAACTTAGACGATGCGGCTGTTTTGTATGCCAAGTCAGGTATTGCTGCGAGCGATGGTATTGTACTTGTTTTTAAAATCAAGTACCAAATGCCTTTGATGCGCCCGATAACCTATATCCGTTCCGTGATGGGTCAACCGACATGGAATGCAGTCGTGCCAACGCCGCCACATCCAGAATATCCATCGGCACATGCGCTGAATGGTCAACCCATTATTGAGGTTTTGAAAGCCCGTTTTGGCAACAATATCACTTTTGTGGACAGGACTAACGAGGCTTTGTACGGTGCACGGACTTACAATAGTTTGGATGCGATTCTCTTAGAATCATCTCTTTCACGGTTTTATGCGGGTATTCACTATAAAAACACGGCGGAAGTGAGTGTTTTGATGGGGGTAGAAGTTGGGAGGCGGGTGAATCAGTTGGTGTTTAGGCAATAATATGAAACAAGCAATTTATGTTCGGTGGACTTTTGATGTTCCCCGAACATAATACCTCCAACATGAGAGCCTTTTTTACTCAGGGGATACATCTCTTTATTTTCTAAAAAAATTTATCACTAAAAGAAAATTCGACTAATGAAAAAAGCAATCGTTTTTATAGCCTTCCTGATGGGTTCAACCTTATGTTTTGGGCAAGCAGCCAGTACAAATACGAAGGTAAAAGAGAAGCCCAAAGCCCCTTCGGAGAGATTCGTCATCAAGAAACGCTCTGGTACTAAAGCTGTTTATCATAAACCTAAAAAGACAAATCGTTCCGTTATTACAAAAAGACAACGCTCAATTAGAAATGAAAACGGATAAAACGGGATAGAATACTGAGGGATGTAGCCTTTAAGATTATACCCTTTGTCAATTATCATTAAATATTATCAAACGCATGGAAGATAAAAACACAATCAGTTGGCAATTGCGCGTATTGCCTATTATTCAAGGGCTTTTACTGGCTTTGGCTACTTTATTTATTTCTTTAAGTTGTGCACAACTGTTTCTCTTGCAAAATGATATTCAAAAGTCACCAGAATTGGCATTGGGAAATATTCATGCCCAAATCAATCTGTTACAACAAACAAATCCAAACGAAGCCGCCCAATTGAATACGGCTTTAACGTTGGAAACATTTGTCTTGCAACAGCATTATCATCAAGCAAATGCGTTCTTGATGGCACGAACATGGTTGCGTTATCTTGGATTTACGACAGGAATGATATTGGCACTTATTGGCGCATCTTTTATTTTAGGCAAATTGCAAACGGCAAGATCAGAGTTTGAAGCTAAAACAGAAACGCTCGCTTTGACATTTAGAAGCACATCGCCAGGCTTATTGTTAGCAACATTGGGTACCATATTGATGTTGGCAACTGTCGTGACAAATCATACCATTACGACCGCTTATCAGCCATTGTATATGAGCAAGTATGCGCCAACGACCGAAAAAGATACATTTAAATTAAACATTGATAGAGTAGCACCAGAATTAACGCTACCCAATCGAGCAGTTAACTAGAAACAGTTTTTATTCACCGAAAAAAAATAGCGTTATGAAAAAAAGAATCCTTATCTTTTTCACTATCTGTCTTTGTCACTCCACACACAGCCAAGTAGTTTTGCAAAAATTGACAGATGAAATGCTTGCTGACAAAGGGCTTACGCTTTACAAGTCTCATAAGTACATAGAAGCCTTACCTTATCTCTATGCTTATTATCAAAATAACTACGAAGCACTCAAGCGTTCTAAGTCGAGTATTGAAAAATGCTTACAGTTTATTGAAGTTGACATAGTACAACAAACAGATAAAGACAAACTCAATCTGCTTGAACTTCAAAGAAAACTTGAGAAATGTGAAAAACCTAATGGTCCATGGGCAAAAATACAAGGTTTAGAACAGTCAGGTCCAGAGTTGACATTGCTTCCGCCAAATATAGTAAGAGAAGCACAATATGGTACTCAAATAGAAACAAGTCCAAATCCAAAGGCAAAAGTATCAAACGCCCCAAAAGCATCTTCCCGTTATAATATTTCAGGTACCATTAATGTTAAAAAGGAAGGACAAGTGATTTACGATGCAGAAAAAGATACTAAAGGGCTATACACAGTTGCATGGAGCAGACTTTCGTTGGTCTATGATGGTAGTTATCTTAAATATGATATTGATTTGACTATCAATTTTCCTGGCTGTTCATGGTGTAATGCTCAAATCGTTTTATGGTTTGATGATGACCATGCTGCATGTATTTCTGAAACTACAGCAGACAATCAATCAGTATCTCGTACGGGGCGTATTGCCATTCCAAAAAGTTTAGCCGCTCAAAATCCGCTTGATATCTACTTGATTACAGCACTTGGTAATAATTGTAGTGATGTCATTAAGTGGAACGGATGCTGTCATGCTGGGCAAGTGGTTGTCGGAACTATACCGCGTCAATAATTTGGGTTTAAGTAGTTGATAGTAAGTTATCGGGTATTTTAAAATTACAACGTATTGATTTTCAAATCATTTATAAAAAATTGAAACACCTGCTTATTTAATATCAACTACTTAAAGTGAAACGCCACTTTTTACTCGTTTGAGTGAAAAGTGGCGCTCTATTATATCCGATTTTGTCGTTAAAATCAATGACTACGCTTTTTCCGCATTCAAAATCTCATAAATATCGCGGTTGATTTTTTGAATCAAATTGTCAGCAACAACGGAAGAGGTACTTTCGGCGTAAATGCGAATTATCGGTTCCGTATTCGATTTGCGCATGTGAATCCAGTTGCCATCGTTAAATTCGATTTTCAAACCGTCAGTTCGGTCACGGATGCAACTTTTCATGAGTTTGTATTTATCATCGAGATTATTGATGATGTCATCCACATTCGCATCGGTCGGCAAGTCCAGTTTTTTCTTAGCAATTTCATATTCAGGAAACCGTTTTTTCAAAAAAGACATCGGTTTACCGAATTTTGCCAAGGAAGTGAGCATCAAAGCTACACCAACAAGGGCATCACGTCCATAGTGCAATTCGGGATAAATGACACCACCGTTGCCTTCGCCACCGATAATGGCATTGGTTTCCTTCATTTTAGTCACAACATTGACTTCACCAACGGCAGCAGCAGCGTATTGACCGCCATGTTTTTCCGTCACATCCCGCAAAGCTTTTGTTGAACTTAAGTTGGAAACCGTATTACCCCCCCCCTCAGTATTTTGTAGAATATAATCAGCAATAGCGACCAAAGTATATTCTTCGCCGAACATTTCACCGTCTTCTCGCACAAATGCCAAACGGTCAACATCGGGATCAACCGATATGCCGAGGTGTGCTTTTTTATTGCCGACTTCTTTTGAAAGATCGTTTAGGTGTTCAGGAAGTGGTTCAGGGTTATGCGCAAAATTGCCGTTCATCTCGCCATTAATTACAAAGACAGTGCAACCCATTTGTTCGAGAAGTGGCACAATTGAGATAGCGCCCGTTGAGTTAACAGGGTCAACGACAACACGGAAGTTTTTTGATGCAACTAATTCTTTATCAACAAGTTTGAGCGCAAAAATTTTGTCAATATGTTTCTGAATATAAGTATTATCCGTTCGATAAGTGCCTAAACGTTCAACGTCAGCATAACGAATACCGCCTTTTTCTATCAAAGACAATACATCTTGACCGTCAGTTGCAGAAATAAATTCGCCTTGGTTATTGAGCAATTTTAGCGCATTCCATTCTCTC
>JANMJN010001168.1:0-4115 GCA_031371355.1 Saprospiraceae bacterium | reverse complement strand
GTGGCTTTACCACTCTCATGTCTAATTACAGGCAATTTAAGTATTTTAGCAGGGCAAAGCACCCAATTATGCGTCCCCTCAGTAGTCGGTTCAACTTATTTGTGGAGTACCGGTGCAACAACCAATTGTATTACGGTTAGTGCTGCAGGAAATTATTCGGTGACGGTTTCGAATGTTTCAGGTTGTGTAAGCACATGTTCGGTAATAGTAACGGGCACCAATACAGATATATGCTGTAACAGCTTCATCAATACCTTTCTCAATGCCAATTTTACCTATACAAATGTGGGCAGCGTTTATACTTTCACAAAACCAGCGGGTACGCTTAATGGTGATATTTTGACTTGGACTTTTGGCGATGGACAAGCGGCAATGGGCATGAGTCCAATAGTACATACTTACCCCTCAGTATCAGGCAGTTATTTGGCAACGCTTTATATACAACGACCACAAGCAAATGGGGATACGTGTAAGGTGAAACTTAGTGCGCTTATCAATACAAATCCTTGTCCTAATCTTATAAGGAATGGCGATTTTTCATTAGGGGATACGGGTTTTACGTCTGGATTGCTTGCGGGTTGTACTGCTGCTTCCAACTGTAATACAGGTTACTATTGTGTCAGCAACAATTTTACTAATAAATGTAATAGCTGGCCTTCAGTTTTCGACCATACTTTCGGGAATACAACAGGTAGTTTTATGAGTATTGATGGTACAACAACAGCAGCAGGAGCTACTGAAGTTTGGCGTAACGCTGCTATCCCTGTTTCTCCAAACACAACTTATAAATTTTCGTTTTGGCTCAATAGTGTTTATTCAACGCTACCCGTAGGGCAATCATTGAATCTTGATATGTTTATTGATGGTAATGGTTCAACGGCTAATCCTACGCCTATTATTATAACGCCTGTTATTACTCAAGCAACAGTAGGTTCAAATTCGACTTGGAAACAATATAGTACACTATGGGTAAGTCCATCAGGCGTAACGACTGTTGATTTGGCTATACGACAAGCCACATCAGGTGCTTTTAGGGATTTCGGTCTTGACGACATCAGTTTCACTTGTGTCAGTTGCGAAGATTTCATGACTGATGTGATGAATTTTGGCATAAAAAGCACTTTAGTATCAGGTACAACTTATAAATACTGCGTATCACCCAATATTAGTTCATCTGATATAGTACAATGGGATTTGGATTGTAACGGATCGGTAGATGCAACAACCAATTCATCCTGTCAAAATTTTACTTTATCGGGAGTGAATAACCAATTATGTGCCACTGTTTTTCACATCAATAAACCAGGTGATACTTGTCGGGTGAAAGTCAACACATGTCTGCCGTTAGTTTCACCAAGTCCTGTCAAAGAGGTAACGGCGCCTATCTTGAATGTGAAACCGAATCCGACCACGCACTCGGTATTAGTCACATTGCCAGAAGGTATCCAAAACTTAGTTGGCTTCTTGAAATTAAGCACTGTAGAAGGCAGAATGTTACAATCCATTCCTGTGCACTCAACAGAGATATACATAGATTTGGATATATTGCCTCCAGGACTTTATTTCATTACATTTTATGATGACAAAGGGATTATGCTGACTCAACCTACTAAATTGGTGAAACAATAATTTTCAGTATTGATCAGATGTGTTTTCGTACTACTATATGAGCTTCTATGTTTTAATAAAACATGGAAGCTCATTTTTTGTATGGGGCAAAAAAGGGAAATTAGTGGACATATTGGGCAATTAAGTCCCCATATTTTACAATGTCTTTACGAGTATAGTTTTTTATATATAAAATATATCATCAGGGTTTTTGTGGGTATAAATAAGCCGTTTAAAATTTCACAAAAGCATCTGTAACACCATTTACTAAACCTTAGTTTTGACTAAAATAATAATTTTAAAATGATAAGGGAAAGACTAAACAACAAAACGGAGATGGTATCATTATTACAGCAGAAAAATGTACTTGGGTTCAATTTATTATATGATAATTACAGCGGTACCATCTTCGGGACTATTTCGAAAATTGTAAAAGATAATGAAATAGCTGAAAACCTTTTACAAGATACTTTGATCAAAATATGGCTGAGTATTGATGACTTTAACTGTGAGCAAGGTAGTTTTTTTACATGGATTTTCAATATCGCACGCAATACAGCGATTGACTATACACGGTCAAAAGATTGTAAGCAAAGACAAAAAAATGTGACTTTTGAAGCCATGAATATTGAAAATGAACATTTTACGTTGACAAATACCAATACGATTGGCGTGAAAGAAGTGGTACAAGCTCTTGATAAAAACTATCGAGAAGTCATTGACCTCATTTATTTGAATGGCTATACACAAGAAGAAACTGCAAAAAAATTGAATATCCCTTTAGGAACAGTGAAGACGCGGGTCAAACATGCTATTTTAGAACTAAGAAAAAATATATAAGTAGCAAATGCGTATTACATGAAGATTGCTTTTTACGGAGGGGGAGCCTTTTCGTTTTTGACGGGAAGGCTTTTTCATTCCATCGTAATAACGCCGAAAAACAAACTATCTACATAGAAAAGGAATGTAGCGATATTAAAAATGAATGTAGCCACATTAAAAACGAATGTAGCCACATTAAAAATGAATGTAGCCATATCCGTTTATAGATGTAGCCACATTAAAAACAAATGTAGCGACATCTACAATCAGATATCGCTACATCGTTTTTTGATGAACCGAGATAGCTTACCCTATCTCGTCCGAATCGTTTCAACCTGTCGGGGATTGTTTTTTCGCAGCTCTTTCGGTTCTTTTTTTAGCCAGTTGCATCTCTTTTCTTTTCCCTTTCGGGTCGTGGTAAACCGCCGTATCTTTAGAGACATCAATATATTTATCATTTTTATCTGACTTCAAAGTCACATGATTGTGAATGGTTCGGAAATCATCTGCCAATTTGACACCCAAACTCACTTTCTTATTCGCCACTTTTGTTTTTATTTTTTCAACATTTGCAATGATATTCATCAGATATTGATATTCGTCTGCACCTTCTTCAAAGTCGGGTCTATCAACTTCTTCAGGAAACACAAGGTTCGTGTCAGCTTCAAAAGCGTTCAACACATTCTTGATAATGGTAAAACGGTCATCTCCACAAGGTATGGTATTGGAGTTTGAAGAAAAGTTCAATGCATCAACATACTCTGTTACTGCTGCAGTGTAATTATTTCGAGCTAACAGCTCATTTTGGCGAAGTGCTAAGATTTCTTCGCGAGTCTTAACGTTTTTCATATTCAACGCTTTTTTGTGGTGAAAAAATTAAATTTATAAATGCTTAAACATTTAATTTTGCTTTAAATACGGTAAGGTATTGTGCAAATATTCATTTATTATTTTGTAATATCAAAATTTATACCACAAATAAATCGCTGTTTTGTAAATTTTAACATTTCGAACCCGCTTTTTTTAAAAATTTAACCCATTTTTTAAAAAAATAATATCAAGCAAAGCGGAAAGGCTCATCTTATTATGAAAAAGAAAGGAGTGAGTGATAGGAGATAGGTGCGCATAACTGCCTATAATTTTGGGATTTTCGTACTTTTAATAGGGGCGTTAGGAATTGTGTATGGATTTTTAGTGGTTTTTTTGTGCTTTATACTGAGGGGGTAGGTTTTACACTGAAAAACAATACTTTCATAAATAGTATAATTTTTATCTAATTCTTTCAAACTCCAGTTTGTTATCTTTGTATATTGCCTGCTCAACTTTAATTGCCTTAAAATTATTTTCTATGATACTCAATATTTCAGTTTTATGACTATCTGAAATCTTATACCCCAAAATAAGTTCATTAAAATAATAATCTGGTAGAACGTTTTCTTTTTCTTTTATATCTATTTTCACTAATCTGAATTCGTTTTCACTTGAAAACATTTTAGGAAGACTATACAAGCAAGTAAAAAATCTATCCCGAGTTTCAGATTCACTCATGGAATATGCATGTATAAGCGGTGGGTATTCTGAATAAGTAACCTTTTTAACCGAACCGTATACTTCTGAATTTTTAACAATTTCCTTTAGATTTAAACCTACACAAAATCCTCTATGACTATCTCCAAAGTAATCCC
>JANMJN010001149.1:0-7408 GCA_031371355.1 Saprospiraceae bacterium | reverse complement strand
CAATTTTTGAACAGCTAATTTTTGAAATTTTTGAAATTGGTCATACCATGGCACATCAAATTTTTCATAATGCGGTTCAAAGTTCGGTTGTACGACAACGACTTCGGCGTAGCGTTCACGGGGGTTGTCTTGACTACTTCCGCCCCAACTGTCGTAGATGATTATTGACAAAACAATAGGTATCGCTAAGGTCAAAAGGGCAGCCCATGTCTGACGAGGTGCGCGCTTTTTTTCATAAACGGCTTTTGATGTTATCTTGAAAATCAAGATATTTAAGAGCAAAATCCATAGAGAACCGCCAAAAACGCCTGTATATTCATACCATTGCACCCATTCTGGCTTTTGGGCAAAGGCATTGCCGAGCGTCAACCAGGGCCAGGATAATTCCCAATTGAGGTGCAGAAATTCCCAACCCAACCAATACGCGATGAAAATAAGGGCATGTTGAAAGGTCGGCAAAGGACGTGTTTTGCCCCCCCTCAGTATTTCAGCCGTTTTGTGAAACGCCCAGAATACCCACGCCATAAACAGCGCATTGAGGTAATTTGCCAGCATACCCGCTATCAAACCAGCATTGCAGACCCAAAAAGTTGAACCGATGTTCCAAATGATAAAGGCATGGAAGGCGTATTTTATAATGCCTTGTTTTTTATCTCCCTCAGTATTTTGCTCCGAAATTTCCTTTTGAACCATCAAAAGAGGGACAAAACCGACAAACATGAGGGCAGTCAAGGGTGAGATGGGAAAGCCCAAAGTCAATGTGATACCGCTTATTGTAGAGAGCAAAAGCCAACGTGGGTTGTATTTTTTTTCAAAAATAAAAACAATTAATGCCCAAAAAGCGAGTAAAAAAGGCAAAGTCCACCAAGACCATAGCGGACGTTGCGACATAGTGTATCCACAAAAAGCGATGATGATGAGAGCGACGGCGATGCCGTAAAATTTTAGGTTGCGATTCATTTTTGCAAGTAAAAAGAGAGCAGATTTCAAGTTGGAATCTGTCGTAAAGTATTGTTTTTCAATATTTTACGATAATCTTATTATTAATTATTTTTTTCTATACCTAATATTCACAATAATATGAGACATTTTAGGCGACAAATATAAGTTAGACCGAATGGATACAATTTAAAATAGGCATAAAGTTTTTTTTTCAAAGGCTTATAGTTTGTTTAGTTTTTAAACTAACTTTACGGCGTAATAAATAAAAACCAAAAGAATTGCCAAAAATTATCAAATTTCAACCAATTTTGCGCCCGCCTACTGAGGGGGGTATAAGGATAGAATAAATTATCAGACATAAATAGTTCAAATTTAATAAATAATGACAACATTCGACCACATCCAAGTCACGGGTAAAAAAGATACACGTAGTGGCTTTGGCGACGGCATATTGGAAGCCGCAAGAGAAAATCCGAACATCGTAGCACTCACTGCAGACCTTGCAGGGTCTATGAAACTCGATGGATTGATTAAGGAGTTGCCTAAACAATTTGTGCAAGTTGGTATCGCTGAAGCGAATATGATAGGCATTGCGGCAGGTTTGGCAATCGCTGGAAAAATACCATTTACGACGACTTTTGCTAACTTTTCGACAGGTCGTGTGTATGACCAAATTCGTCAATCGGTCGCTTATTCGCATAAAAATGTGAAAATATGTGCGTCTCATGCAGGTGTAACGTTGGGAGAAGACGGTGCGACGCATCAAATTCTTGAAGATTTAGGTATGATGCGGATGCTGCCGGGCATGACGGTTATCAACCCTTGTGATTATGCGCAAACGAAGGCAGCGACGTTGGCAATTGCTAAACACAATGGACCCGTTTATTTGCGTTTCGGTCGCCCAGTTTGGCCCATTTTTACTGAGGGGATGCCTTTTGTCATTGGCAAGGCTTTGCCGATGACGAAGGGGAGCGATGTGACTATTTTAGCGACAGGTCACTTGGTTTGGAACAGCCTTGAAGCGGCAAAACAATTGGCAAGCGAAGGCATTAGTTGCGAAGTCATCAATATTCATACAATAAAACCACTGGATGAAAAAGCGATTTTAGCGTCTGTTAAAAAAACAGGTGCGGTTGTGACGGCAGAGGAACACCAACGCAATGGCGGTTTAGGCGGTGCTGTGGCTGAACTTTTGGGCAGAACGATGCCGACACCACAAGAGTTTGTAGCTGTCAATGATTCGTTTGGTGAATCAGGCAAGCCAATGGATTTGATGGACAAATACGGCTTAGGCGTTGCAGACGTTGTTGCGGCGGTGAAGGCGGTTTTGAAAAGGAAAAAATAAACGTATTTCGATACTTTTTTGAATTGCCAATTGTACTACAGTTGGCAATTTTTTTTTTAAAATGGTTGAAATAATAAAAAACCGGTATAAAATGCTTTTTTTGTCTGTTTGACCCGTTAGTATTTTGATAAAAAATACCATTTTTAGCGTAGCGAAAGATTAAAAGTCTATATTTGCGCCTGTATCAAAACTTATTAACGAAACAAAGTTTGTTATAAAGCCGTTTTTAAGGAAATATATACCCCTTCCGAAGGAATCCATAGGATCATTATTATAAGTATTAGAATAATGATATTGTTTTATGCTTTTGGTTTGAAGGAAAAACTGTTTAATCGGCATTAATTTAAAATAATAGAAGCGTGACAGCATTGACCCATACTCTCGATAATATAGAACAAAGTGTTCGGCTATTGAAAGCCAAATTAGAAAAATTGGAGCGGGAAAATGCTGTTTTAACAAAGGAAACTCGACAATTAACAGAGGAAAACCGAGTTTTACAAACAGATTTGTTGATGAGAGAAAGCGAATTAAGCTATCTCAAAACACAATCAACAACGCAAGAGATTAAGGAACGAGAGGCGCAGGAGCGACAAGAAGATTTGAGAAAGGAAATTGACCAATACATAACAGATATTGACGAATGTATTGGGTGGTTGCAAAAGTAAAGTAATGACGATGTCGGATTCGACGAATAACATAACCGTAATCATTGCGGGTCGCCCGTACCCTCTAAAAATAAAAGAGGGCGATGAGCCTATTATCCGCCGTATCGTCAAGGAAGTGAACGATAAAATCGCACTTTTCCAGAACACTTATCCACGTAAAGACCGTCAAGACTGGCTTTCTATGGCTCTTTTGACCTGTTCTGTGGACTTGCATAAAGCACAAGCAACGCTGGCACAACCCGCACCTGTTGCCGAGCCAACCACTGACCCGCAGCTTTCCGATCGCTTATCACATCTTGATTCTCTACTTGCCTCTTTGGTGAATTCGTAATTCGGATATTCGGTATTCGGATATTCGGATATTCGTAATTCGGTATCCGCCAATTCGATAAAAACCAACGAATACCGAATACTCGAATATCCGAATACCGAATACTCGAATACTCGAATATCCGAATACCCAAACCGAACAACGAAATCTCAAAGCAATGGCTTTGGGTGGTACATACACATTCATTATTCAAATATAAAAATCACCGATGGTTTAATATGGAAACAATAGTAGGTGCAATAGTAGGTCTTTTGGCAGGCGGCGGCATCGGCTTCTTTATGATGCGTCAAATGGGGTCAAAAAATGCCCAAGCAGCGCAATCACTGATAGAAGAAGCGAATAAAAACGCCGATTTGAGCCTTAAAGATGCCAAATTTACAGCGCAACGTATTGTTGCAGAAGCAGAATCAAAAGCGTCGAACATCATTGAAAAATCTGAAATTAAGAATGAACAAATTAAAAATCAGAAAATTCAAGAAGCGCGAGAACGGTTCAATCAAATGAAATCAGATTTTGATTCTAAAAAATCAAAAGAACTGATTGAATTTAAAGAACGCGAAATTGAAGTTGCAGCGAAAGAAACAGCTTTAAAAACGCAAATAGAAACACATCAAGCGGCACATAAAAAAGCACTTGATGAGCTTAAAAAAGAACAGCTTGAACTCGAAAGCCGTGTGCAAGAAGTCGAAAGTATTCGTGAAAACTTGAACAAACAATTAGTGATTGTTTCAAAACGTAAGGAAGACTTAGATGCGGCTAATGAGTTGAGAATCAGAGAATTGGAGCGTGTTGCTGCTATGACAGAAGCAGAAGCAAAAGAGCAAATTTTGATTGCGGTCAAAGGTAAAGCTGAAAATGAAGCCATGATTTTGACTCGCGAAATCGTTTCGTTGGCGCAAGCCAATGCCAATAAAGAAGCGAAAAAAATCGTCATTCAATCTATCCAACGCATGAGTGCGGAGTTTGCGATTGAAAACACTGTTTCGGTTTTCAATCTTGAAAGTGACGAAATGAAGGGGCAAATCATCGGTCGTGAAGGTCGAAATATTCGTGCCCTTGAAGCGGCAACAGGTGCCGAAATCATCGTGGACGATACGCCCGAAGCGATTGTTATTTCGTCATTTGACCCTGTTAGACGTGAAATTGCGCGTTTGGCTTTGAAAAAATTGGTCACAGATGGTCGCATTCACCCTGCGAGAATCGAGGAAGTGGTGGCTAAAACTAAAAAACAATTGGACGAGCAAATCGTCGAAATTGGTGAAAGGACGGTCATAGACCTCGATATTCACGGTTTGTCGCCTGATTTGGTGCGTATGGTCGGTCGTATGCGCTACCGTTCATCGTATGGTCAAAATTTGTTGAAGCACTCGATTGAAACAGCCAATCTTTGTTCGCTTATGGCAGCAGAATTGGGCTTGAATGCCAAACAAATCAAATTGGCGAAACGTGCTGGCTTACTCCACGATATCGGTAAAGTGCCTGATGAACAAACAGAATTGTCGCATGCCATTTTGGGTATGCAACTCTGCGAAAAGTACAACGAGTCAGCGCCCGTTGTCAACGCTGTTGGAGCGCATCATGATGAGATTGAGATGAACAACATCATTTCACCGATTGTACAGGCTTGTGATGCTATTTCTGGCGCACGTCCGGGCGCACGTCGTGAGATTTTGGAATCGTACCTCAAACGTATCAATGAGCTTGAAGAATTGGCTTTGGCACACGACGGCGTTCAAAAAGCTTATGCGATGCAAGCGGGACGAGAGTTGCGCGTCATTGTTGAAAGTGATAAAGTCAGCGACCAATTTGCAGACGATTTGTCGTTTATGATTTCGCAAAAAATTCAGGATACAATGCAGTATCCAGGACAGATAAAAGTAACGGTTATTCGGGAGAAGCGGGCGGTTTCGTTTGCTCGATAAAGTAGTCAGCAAATTTATTTGCTGCTAATAGCATAAAAAACGCCGCGAAGTTTATTCTTTGCGGCGTTTTTCTTTTACATCGACGTAAAGAGAATAATATTTGGCATGAATCGAAAATCTTTCAAATTATAAGTATAAAGCGGGATTTGGTATATAATAGCTGCGGCACCAATAATGGCATCAGGAATTAGGAGACCGTGTGAAAGATTGAATTTCATCATCAATTCAATGGCTTTTTCGGAGATTTGTTCATCAAAATGAACCACATCAAAATATTTGATTTTCTTTTTCATTTGGGCAAGTTCAGATTTATTACCCATGCCTTGATATAACTCCATAACTGTTATAGCAGAAAGGACAATGTTGGCATAACCAATATTATTGAGTTCCTGAATCGTATCAAGCCTTCCATTAAAAGCACTTATCAGTACATTTGTATCACATAGAACCATATAGCAATTTGTTTTAGATTATATAAGTACGTAAATGAAAATAAACGGGAAATAAATTTCTTTCAACTATTTGATAGTCAATACCTTGCGTTATCCATCATTCATCATTTATCATTACTTATCAGTACGTTGCCATGCTTTTTGCCGTAAGGTTTCAATGGACTGCGGATTATCTTTCCACATGCCAAATAAATCAGAAGGGTCTATTGATTTATCACCTTTGGTGATTTTTACGCCCTTTTTATTGTTTTTTTTAGGTGTAGGTGTTATAGCATCTATTACAATACGAATGCTATCCAATTTAAGGGAATTAAAAAAAAGAACAATTTTTTCTAATTCAGTTTGAGAAAATACTTCAACTGTTACTTTCATTTTGCTTTATTTTTATACAAAGATAGGATTTCCCTTTTGATTGTCAAAATAGTAACTTACTCCCAACTCGTTCATGAGATTTTTACTAAGTCTTCTATATTTTCACACCATTTCCCGACAAGCCTTATACAAATCTTTCCATTCCTCTCGGTTTTTCACCACCGTTTCAAGGTATTCCAACCACACTGTTTTGTCTTGAACTGGGTCTTTAATAATAGCTCCTGTAATGCCTGCGGCTAAATCCGCTGCGCTCAATAAGCCATTGCCAAAATGCGCTGCGAGGGCTTGACCGCTTGTTATGACCGAAATTGCCTCGGCTGTACTGAGGGGGGCACTGGGTGATTTTAGGCGGGTTGCACCGTCGTCAGTTATGCCATTTCTTAACTCTCTGAATATTTTAACGAGGCGTTGTATTTCCGCCAAAGGTGCAGATTTAGCAGGTAGATCAAGGGTTTTACCCATTTTTTCTACACGGGTTTGTACAATTTTTACTTCTTCTTCGAAACTGGAAGGCAGTGGCAGCACCACTGTATTGAATCGCCGCCGCAAGGCACTTGATAATTCGTTGACACCTCTGTCTCGGTCATTTGCGGTAGCGATGAGGTTAAATCCTTTGCGGGCTTGTATTTCCATACCCAATTCAGGAATGGGCAATATTTTTTCAGACAAAAGGGTAATTAATGTGTCTTGCACATCGCTTGGAATGCGGGTCAACTCCTCGATACGCGCTATTTTACCTGTTTGCATCGCTGCCATGACGGGGCTTTGCACAAGGGCAGCTTGGCTCGGTCCTTCGGCAATAAGGCGTGCGTAGTTCCAACCGTAGCGAATTTGTTCCTCATTCATACCCGCGGTACCTTGTACAAGCAGCATGGAATTACCAGAAATTGCCGCAGCGAGGTGTTCAGCCACCCACGTTTTTGCCGTACCCGGAACGCCTAAAAGTAACAAAGCACGGTCAGTCACTAAGGTTGCCACTGCCACTTCAATCAGTCTGCGATTGCCAAAGTATTTGGGTTCTATGATGTGCCCATTGACTTTGCCGCCCAAAAGGTATGTGACGACAGACCACGGCGACATCAGCCAGTTTGTCGGCTTCGGCTTATCGTCGTTTTCAATCAATATTTTTAATTCGTCGGCATAAAGGTCTTCGACGTGCGGGCGTATGATGTCGTTGTATAGCATGGCTTTTAGGTAATAATGAATGATAAATGACGCGTTGTGAATCAGCACAAAGCGTTGATTGTCAACGACTTTGTGCTAATTCATAAGCATCATTTATTTACCAAGCTTTCTTCCGCTTATCTCTATCTTTTCTTTTTTTATCAAAACCAGAATCTGATCTCGGTCCATCTGAATAGCTTTTTTTATTGCCATAA
>JANMJN010001132.1:0-3288 GCA_031371355.1 Saprospiraceae bacterium | reverse complement strand
AAATTTTTTTAAAAAAAATATTTAAAAACATGAAACATCTAAAACCCCCGCATCGTAATACTTTTATTGACCGCAAAATAACACAATACGGACTGTTATACCCTAAAAAGGGGCATTTTATGGCTTAATGGATGAATTATGGTCGCTTAAAGGAAGATGTCAGTCGCTTAAAGGAAAGTTTCAGTCGCTTAAAGGAAGATTTCAGTCGCTTAAAGGATGAATGGTGGTCGCTTAAAGGAAGTTTTCAGACGCTTAAAGGATGATTGAGGTGCGCTTAAAGGAAGATTTTAGTCGCTTAAAGGATGGTAAAACAGTAATTTTTATTTTATAATCAAATTAAAACATTTTAAAAATGGCTTCTCCTAACTATGGTTGTGCGCAACCAGAATTGTACACCACTTCCCGCAACAGTTGGCTGCTCTGTCAACAGTATTTATCGCAGTTTGCGGATTACAAAAACAAATATACGCCTGCCTTTATTGCCGAGAATTTGGCACGTATCACGACGGTTGAAGCGATGCCCGACCATATTGCGCGGATAGAACCGGTGAAAGGTTTGCGTCAAGACTTTGTGGCTGAAAAATCGGCTGTTATGATGTTTTATGCCCGTTTACAAGGTTATGTCACGGAGGCTTATAAAGACGATAAAACGACCCGTGAAGCCATGTTTACAGAAATGGGGCAAGCGTATTTCGACAAATCAGATGTGTCGGGCATGATGACGGCGATGATTCCTTTTGTTAAAACCTATCAAACTGTGCTAACAGAAAAAGGTTTGATGCCTGCTTCTTTTCTAACGCGCCTAGAAGAAAAGCAAGCTTCTTTTACAACAGCACATCAGACTTGGAACGATGAGCGAGATGCGACACCCAATGCGACAGAAGATAAAGTCCTTGCCAATAATGACCTCAAAGATAGGGTTATGTCCATGCTCAAGGATGGTCAAAAGGTGTTTTATGATAATAAAACCATCGCGCAAAAGTTTGTATGGGCAACACTTTTGACGGCTGTACGCGGTGTGAAACCGACGGGCTTATCTGGAAAAGTGTTGGATAAAGCCACAGATGCCCCCCTCAGTATTGCAATGGTTGAGATTGAAACCATCAATAAAATGGTTTATTGTGACGAAGAAGGTCGCTATGAATTTAAGGATGTTCCCGCCGATAAATTGAAAATCATCTTTAAAGCCGAAGGGTATCATCCGCTCGTTGTGGAAGGACGGGATGTCAAAATGGGTGTGATGGGCAGATTGAATGTTAAGATGGAAGCGGTGGCTTAGTTAATGATGAATGATAAATGATAAATGATGAATATTACTATTCATCATTTATCATTTATCATTCATCATTTATCATTAAAATTTATCAGTCAATTGTGCAGTCAAAGTTGTACCCAATTGGCTGAATTGAGAACCATTGTAACCCAAAATGTCGTAACGACCACTGAAACCTAAGAAACCACGAAGGAGTGATTTTTTAGAAGCATCAGCCAATGTTGCTTTTGCAGCTGTTTCGCCTGCAGGGTTTTGACCTGGATTAATCGGATTGAACTCTAAATCCCATTTTGGCAATACATTGAAAATGTTGTTGACATTAAGCGTCAATGCCGTTTTGTTATTGAACATATAACCCACACTCAAGTCCGTAACAACAGCTGGTTTGAATACCGCTTTGATGAAATTCATGTCACCACCACCATTGTCCAAATCGCGGAAAGCAGTAGGTCCAAACAAAGTATTGTTCAAGTTGATAGCCCATTTGCCCATAAAATAATCCAAACCTAAGATGGTTTTGTATTCTGGACGGCTTTCAGTCAACAATGAACGGATTTGTGCATTCAGGATACTGGCTTTGTCTGAAGAAATCGCTGCTGGGTCAGCTGGTGAGCCAACGATTTTGTTTTCCAACATGAAGTTACCTGCCAAGTTAATGTTCAATTTGCCATCACCTAAAGCGATATTGCGGTAAGCCGCAACGAAATCCAAACCTGATGTTTTGGTTTCGATACCATTGATGAAGAATTGAATGGTTGATACACCTGCTTGAGACAATATTTTACCCAATGTACTTGTCGAACTGCTCGAAGAAATCGAAGAGCTGTAAACGATGCGGTCTTTTACATCAATAGAGAAGTAATCGAGTGACACACTGAAGTTTTTGGTTGGATTCAAACCAACACCGAATGTTACGTTTGTTGACTTTTCAGGACGTAAAGCATCAATACCGAGCAAACGCGCTTGTGTACTGCGGTTGTTGAACAAACCTGACAACTGAATGGTGCCACCGACGAAAGCCGCTTGGGTAGATTGTGCATAAATCTGATGCAAAGAAGGTGCGCGGAAACCATTGGAAACCGAACCACGAATAACCACTTTGTCATCCGCAATTTTATAACGTGAGGAGATTTTACCGACGTTGGCATTGCCGAAGTCACTGTATCGCTCTGTTCTACCCGTTACGTTGATGAGGAAATCTTTTGTGATATCGTAGCTCAAATCGAGGTAAGCACCGATGTTAAAACGTGAGTTCGTACCTGCATTAGCTACGTCAAGACCTGGGAAAGAGTTTGCACCTTGACCTGAATAAGAAGCTGTGTCACCGGCATAAATGGTGAAAGATTCAGAACGCGCTTCTGCACCAAAGGCAATACTGAATTGGTCTGTAACAGCTTTTGAAACGTCTAAGTTGCCCACCAAGTGTTTGAAACCATAACCACCTGGCTTGAAACGTGTCGGACTTGAGAAGCCGAGACCACGGTTGACGGTGTTGTCAACCGTGTAAAATTGAGTATTGCTACCTGTTGTCAAACTGAGATCACTTTTCCAGCCGTTGGTTTCGTTTTTGGCTCCAACAGTGGCGTTATAGTCCAATAAGTCACCTTCAAAAGTCGGGACATAACCGATATAACCTTTGTAAATGTCAACATTGTCCGAAGGGAAAGCAAGTGTTGCTTTTGTGATAAAGTTGAAACCATTATAATCCGTTGTTTTGTGAAGTAAACCACGGTCTTGTCTCCAATAAGGCGTACGGAAGTTGGCATAACTTTTCACTTTCTTAGAGACCATAGCGGCATTAGCATAGATTTCAGTATTTTCACTCAGTTTCACACCGCCGTTGATGAGGAATTTAGCGGCTGTGATATCGCCTGTACCGTTGATGTTGTTGCCCGTTGGATATTTTGCAAGGTATGCTTTGATGAGTTGGTCTTGTGCGCCACCGCCACCATCACCGAAAGTTGCAATTTCAGTCGGCACATCAATTTTTGTAGAACGTACAGCACTGTTGTTTT
>JANMJN010001106.1:0-13697 GCA_031371355.1 Saprospiraceae bacterium | reverse complement strand
AGGATTCCACGGCGAGGCAATCGGATAAGCATCAATAAAGACAGTATTGCCGCATCGTATTCCAATGAAATGGCTTTTTATGCGGGTGATGAATACGACATTTCAGATAAATTCAGCTTGAATTATGGTGTGCGTGTACCTGTTTTTAAGGTAAAAAACAAGACATATTCCTACATTGAACCCCGTTTGACGGCAAAATTCTCCATCAATCCCACAAATTCCATCAAAGCGTCTTATACCCGTATGAATCAGTTTTTGCATTTAATTCCCAATTCTACGGCGGGTTTGCCGACGGATATTTGGTTGCCTTCGAGTGCCCAGACAAAACCGCAATTTTCGGCGCAATATGCTTTAGGTTATTTCAGCAATTTTTCAGATAATGCCCTTGAAGCCAGTGTTGAAGTGTATTATAAAAGAATGGACAATCAAGTTCAATTTGCCGAAGGCAATCAGCTAAAACTAAACTCAAATTTGGACAGTAGCCTCGTTTATGGCAAAGGCGAAAGCTATGGGGCAGAGTTTTTTATTAAAAAAAATGCAGGAAAATTGACGGGTTGGATTGCGTACACGTTGTCATGGACAAATCAAAAATTTGCGGATTTGAATTTTGGTGAAACCTTTCCGTTCAAATACGATAGGCGGCATGTTTTGTCGGTAACAGGCAGTTATGAGGTGTCAAAAAAATGGAATTTGAGTGCTGTTTTTGTTTATTCATCGGGGGCAGTTTTGACGCTTCCAACGGGGCGTGTGTCCGCCTTAAATGCAGGGTCAATTTTTGAAGGAAATTATTTTTTGTATGAAGGCAGAAACAACTACCGCATGAATCCTTACCACCGCTTAGACCTATCGGCAAGCTATAAAAAGAAGCGGACAATCTTTAAAAAACCGTGTGATATAGAGTGGATTTTTGGCATTTACAACACATATAGCCGCCAAAATCCTTATTTCGTCTATTTTTTGATTGATGCCATCAGCAATAAACCGCAAGCACGGCAGGTCTCTTTGTTGCCCATTATTCCAAGCGTTTCCTTTAACTTTAAATTTTAAAAACATGAAAAAAGTAAAATATTTCGGCGTTTTCATAGCAATTCTAAGCATTTTCGCTTGCCAAAAAGAAATCATTTTGGATTTTTCAAAGCACCATACCGAAACCGTTTTTATCGAAGGTATGCTGTATCCAAATAAAAAACCGCAGATTTTTATCAGCAAAAGCAATCCTTTTTTTGGCACAAAAGTATCACCACAGGAGGTTTTTGCACGCGGTGCGGTTGTGAAAATCACCAGCGATTCTAAGGTGGATGTATTGGTTGTTGATTCCATTTTCAACAAATTTAGATGCCGTTGGGAGCCTTTTTATCGGGGCAATATCGTGGCTGAATATGGCAAAACTTATACGCTCGACATCAGTTTTGAAGGCAAAACCTATACGGCAAACACGACTATCAATCAAAAAGCACCAATTATTGAAAAAATTGAATATGCCCCCAATTTTGTGGATTCGTATGGCGCACACGATGGGATGATTATTGACATAACTGACCACGCAGGGCGGCAAGATTTTTACCGTTTTCAAATGAATCGCTTGATTGACACAACGGTGCATCATGCCCATGTATTAGATATTTTTGTCAATACATGTGCCGTTAAAGGTGAATTATTCCCTGTAACAGACATTGGGCGCATCGTTTTCACAGATGAAAACGCTGATGGTCAAAAAATGCGAATGCCCATTGAAGTCGCTTTTGAATACCAAAAAGGGGATGCAGGTTGGGTTTTCATGCAGGCATTGGATAAAAATTCGGCAGCCTTTTACAAAGATATTGACGACCAATTGCAAGCCATTCAAAACCCATTTGTAGAGCCTGTTTTTATTAAAACACAAATTAAAGGGGCAGTTGGTGTGTTTGGTTCGGCTGTTTTGTCAGATTCTGTGCGGTTTGTTTATCCGAGAAAAAATCCTTGATTTCGAGTGATCCGTCATTCACTTAACAATTAAATCTCATAGACTAAAAGCCCATTTTTCATGCGCGGTTCAAAAAAAGTAGATTTAGGCGGCATCGTGCCATGACTATCTACAACAGCTTTTAAGTCGTCTAACTCAACGGGGAAAAGGCAGAAACCGACCCCCTCAGTACCCACGGCATTTGTCAATTTTTCAAACCCTTGTTGACCATCTATATACTTCAGCCGACTGTCCGCTCTTATGTTTTTAATGCCTAAAATAGGTTTTATTATTTTCTCATTGAGCAAATCAACATCAAGTTGAACAAAGCCTTCTGGCGACTCTTCAGCGTAATGTTTCAAAACTTCTTTTCGCCAATACAATTGAAACCATTTATCCTCTAAAAACATGGTTATTTCAAACTTTGAATATGGCAATGTTGCTGTTCTGAGCACACGTATTTTAAACTCTACCCTTAGTTTTTCTAAAAACTCATCGGATGTCAAACCGTTTAGGTCTTGTACAACACGGTGAAAGGCATCAATTTTCAAGGTATTCTCAGGAAAATATGCGCTTAGCATTTTGCTTGTTTTGTCATTTGGCGACATTTTGTGTAGTGCCGCAAAACTCGCAGACCTATGATGCCCATCAGCGATATAAGCATGAGGAATTTTTTCTGCAAAAATGTGTTGAATTTTTGCAATTATCTCCCCCTCAGTAATTTTCCAAAAACGATGCTTTTCGGTGTCTAATTCAATGACATAGAATTTTTTATGCGTTTCTATATAATTGTTAATCAATTCATTGAGTTCAGAAATAGGCGTATATGTCAATAACACAGGTTTAATAGCTGCTCCGCGAGTCTGCAACAGTTCTGTTTGAAGACTTTCATGCGTCACGATTGTCTTTTCATGCGGTTTCATCGTCCCCTTAAAATACTCTTCAATGTCTGTCGCCACGACTAAGCCGTTCTTTTTTTGACCATCATGACCTTTGATTTGATAAATATACATGGCTTCCTCTTCGGTCGGCAGGAATAAGCCTTCGGCAGTGTAATCGTGATAACGATATTTGACGGTGTCAAAAAAATCGTTAGAGTGTGGTACTTTGTCTAAATTGGGCGCAACAGCGCGGAAAGGCATTATATTCATAAATTTGTTTTAAGATGAGTCTTACATTTTGGGTAAAAATACACATTAAGTACAAAGGCAAAGGATTTTAAGGTAAAAGACTTTTGCAAAATAATGACAATCAATAGGTTGCAATAGCTTTTTGTCCTAAAATCCTATGTCTTTATACGCCATCTCTAGATTTATTTATCTAAAAATTCAATACTACTTAAAGCAAAAAGTGGTTTGCCGTCGTTTTTAGGGTTTTTACAAACTAAAAACAAAGTGGTTGGCATCGGTGCTTTGGGTGGTTTATTCAAGACAATTTTTACAGGTGCGAAGTTATCCGCTGGCACGTCCCCACTGCCCAAAAGGTCTCCAGTCGGACTTCCGATATGGATTTCAATTTTTCCCCCCACAGTATTGGCTTTTTGCGAAAATGCACCAATAGACATGGATTGAATGCCTGTAAGGTCAATCTCTTTAAAGGCGATATAAGCATTATCTGTTGTTGCAATAGCCACTTCACCGCCGAGTTGTTCAACTGTAAATTTGCTGAAAGCATTGGCATCGTCATAAGAAACAGCTTTGATTTTAGGGCTGCGCAATACCAACATATCTGTTGTTGTCAAAGATCCCATGCCTTTATTACCTTTATCGCTGTACGTGGCTTGAATAATATACGCCCCTTCCTTTTTACCGATATGGGATGTAGCTTCATAGCTGTTTTGTAGCGGTAATGACGCTTTTTTCGCATCTTTCAAGGATAAAATGTATTCTGCAATCGTTTTGGCATCGCCATCTGAAATCTGCGGATGCGCCGCCATCGCTTGTTCACCCCAAACACCACCGCCGCCTTGGATGATTTTTTGTGCCAACATTCTGATATTTGTTCCATTAGTCGGATATTTTTTAGAGACATCAATATAGGAAGGACCAATGTTTTTCTTATCCGCAAAATGGCATGACTTACAATCCGACAGATCAATCAAGCGTTTGCCTAAAGCTAAACCGACATTCGATTTATGCCCTTGTTCTAACATCGTTTTGTCATAACCTGCGAGATAATTGATGTTAACGACCAAGTCTTCGGGCGCAATGCCTTTGCCAATTTTACCATCTTCTTTATCTTTTGCGGTAACGGTGTAATTGATTTTATTATCAAAAAAGAAGGATTTATTGCCATTGACCACAATTTTTACTTCAGGTTCGGCATTGCCCACTTTAATAATTGTACTCGATGTGCTTTTGTTGCCCGCGACATCCGTAACGGTCAAAACAGCATTGTATTCACCCGCTTTCCTAAATTTTATCTTCGGATTGGGCAAATTACTGAGGGGTATGCCTTCGCCAAAATTCCATGAATAATTAAGTACATCGCCGTCATAATCCATCGTTCCTTCGGAAGAAAACTGAACGGTTAGCGGTTTTGCACCTGCTTTTTTATCTGCTTTCATTTTAACCAAAGGCTTGCGATTACCTGGATTGAAGGTAATACGGGACAAAGTCGCTTCTTCATTTTGAGCAAACCACTGCATACCGTAATCCAAAACGAAGAGCGTACCGTCGCTTGCCATAGCCATATCCATGGGGTGATAGAACTTAGTGCTGGGCATAAATGGCTCTGCCCCTAAGTAATTGCCTTGTTTATCCATAGAAACGAGGTAAATCCAGTCGCGCATCCATTCGTAAGCGAAAAACTTACCGTCTAAATATTTGGGTAATTTGTCCTTGTTATCTGGATAGTCATCAGAGTAATAAACGGGACCTGCCATGGGATTTGCCCCGCCAGTGGCGACCCAAGGAAATTCTTTCGATGCGCCGTAGCCATAATAAATCCAAGCGGGCGTAGCAGGTGGTAGCTCTTTTAAGCCTGTATTGTTCGGAGAATCATTGATGGGTTTCTTCGCATCGTATTTTTCACCCGATTTTTTGGCTTCAAAATCATAATGATTGTAGGCGAAATTATTCCCAGTAAAAATAGGCCAACCATAAAAACCAGGCTTTCGTCCTTGATTGAACTCTACAATGCCGTCAGGTCCTCGATTAGGGTCGGCTTTGCCTGCGTCTGGACCGACATCACCCCAATAAACATAACCAGAACGTTTGTCAACAGCAATGCGGTAAGGATTGCGGCAGCCCATAACATAAATTTCAGGACGTGCATTTGGCGTTCCTTCTGGGAAAAGATTGCCTTTTGGAATATTATAAGAACCATCATCTAAGGGCTTGATTTTCAATATCTTACCTCTCAAGTCATTGGTATTGCCCGACGAACGCAAGGCATCCCAACCTTCACGATTTGGTTGAAAATCAATCGGCGCATAACCATCAGAGTTAAAAGGATTCGTATCATCACCACTCGATAAAAACAAATTGCCTTCTTTATCGAAATCAATCGATCCGCCTGTGTGACAGCATTCTACGCGCTTGACAGGGATACGCAGCACGACTTTTTCAGTATTCATTAATACTGTATCGCGCTCATTGTCGAAGGTAAAACGTGATAAAAAATTATCTTTTGTATCTTCTCTTGTCTCATTAGGCGTATAGTAGAAATAAACCCAATTGTTTTTCAAAAAATTTGGGTCAACGCCAACCCCCATTAAACCGTACTCAAATTTGGTATAAACAGGCATTTCTCCTGCTTGTTTGACTGTGCCTGTTGCTGGATTATAAACTTTTATTTTTCCTTTTCTTTCAATAAAAATAACCTTACCGTTTGGCATCGTCGCCAATTCCGTCGGTTCATCCAGATTATTAATCAAAGTTGTGCGTTCAAAACGGTTTTCTTCGGGTGGCGCAACGGAATGGGCTTTTGAGTAGTCCAAAGTGCTACTCATGGCATATTTCAAGCCCTCGGTAATATGTTTCATAATGGCTGGTTCAGAGGTAAAAGTTTCGGGCGTATGACCGAAATTTGTATAAAAAGCCTTGCCACCATCGAACTCATGATACCAAGACATCGGGTGAAAATCGCCCATTTTGCCCTCAGTATAGCTTTTTTCATCGACAGTAATCAAAAAATGAAGTATGTCCGTTTTCAAAGACTTAAAGCTATAAAATTCATCTTTTTTGTCGAAGGTTTCTGGCAAATGCGCAGTTGAAGGGTGCGTTTTATCAACAACCGTCATTTTACCTGCCTGAACATTTGGTTTGCCGGGATGTCCATTGAAAAAACCGCCCATTAGGTTATTGTACCAGGACCAGTCATACTCCGTATCAGACGCTGCGTGAATGCCCACATAACCGCCGCCTGCTTGGATATAGCGTTCGAAATAAACCTGTTGTGCTGGATCGAGAACATCACCTGTGGTGTTTAAAAAAACAACTGCATTATATCGTTTTAAGTTGTCATCTGTGAAATCATTGGCATTAGTCGTTGTATCCACAGCGACATTTTCCTTCTTACCCCAGTCCATGAGGAATTGATTCCCTTCTTTAATGGAAGCATGATGAAAGCCTGCTGTTTTTGAAAACACTAAAACGCGTTTTGTTTGAGCGTAGTTAAGTGTAAAATTTACAATTAATAAAAAGCTTAATAAAATTCCTCTTTTCATACTTAGATGTTTTATTTATTTTAAAAAATTGGTCTCCCGCGAAATTTTCCGAAAGTTAACACCCCCCTCAGTATTTTTATGTAAAATTTGACAAAAACTAAAAAATCCTTCCCGAAACATTTTCGAGAAGGATTTTTTATGGGTCACTAGAGATGGGGTACTCGGAAATTCGGTACTCGGGTAACGAATTTCCGAGTACCGAATCTCTAATAACTATTGCTCATGTTCAGGTGCTACTTGGTTCACAAGTCGCTGAATATCATTGGTCAGGCTTTCCATCTGTTTAGCCATATCACCGTATTTTTTGACTTTATCAGAGGTCTTTTGATAACCTGTATCTGTGGGTGGTGCAGCATCCACCTCACGTTGCAGTTGTGCTTTGCGGCGTTCAAGGTCAGCAATTTGGCGATTGAGTTGGCTGTCATTTTTATCGCTTGCATGATTTTTCAAGCGTCCTATGATGGTTTGCATTTTGTCCAAAGCCGCATCGTACTTGCCTGCATCGAATTTATCTTTTTCTGAACTCGCTAAAGAACGTACCTCCGTAAAAACATTGCCAACGCCCTTGAATATACGCTTCGATTGTTCCTTTTCAGAATCCGAACCGAAGAAGCGATTATAAACGACGATGCAGATGATAGCAACAAACGCTAATTTTATGAGACCTCTAATCATTGTGATCGGTAATTTTGCTGTGATGTAATGAGATATTTTTTACAAAATTAAACCTTTGGACGCTAAAAAAGTTACAAAGTGACGTATATAAACATCAAAATTCTATTTTATCTTTCAAATACTGAGGGGGGTAAGTAGATGATATTAGGTTTACTAAATTTTTGCATTCAGTAAATCTGCTTTCAAATTCTCCAGCGATTACTTAAACATCGAATCCACAAACGCCTGTTTGTTAAAGATTTGAAGTTTATCAATAGCTTCACCGACGCCTATATATTTTATCGGAATTTTGAATTGGTCGCTGATACCAATCGCCACGCCACCTTTTGCCGTACCATCGAGCTTAGTTAACGCCAAACAAGAAACATCCGTTACTTCGGTAAACTGTTTTGCTTGTTCAATGGCATTTTGACCTGTTGAAGCATCTAAAACCAACATGACATCATGGGGTGCACCGTCGTGACTTTTGCCAATAGACCGTTTGATTTTACCCAATTCGTCCATTAAACCTTTTTTGTTGTGTAAACGACCAGCGGTATCAATAATCACCACATCGCAATTATACTTTTTGGCATAAGCCACAGTTTCATAAGCAACGGCAGCAGGGTCTGCATTCATGCCTTTTGAATAAAATTCACAGCGCACACGGTCTGCCCATATTTTCAATTGATCAACGGCTGCTGCTCTGAAAGTATCGGCAGCACCAATGACAACTCGATAGTCCCGTTGCGTTAATTGATACGCCAACTTACCAATCGTCGTTGTTTTGCCAACGCCGTTGACACCTACGACCAATAAGACGTAAGGGCGACCCGTAGCCAAAAGAGGTATGTCAAAATCTTCAACTTCTGCCGTGTTGTTTTCAGACAAAAGGTTGACAATTTCGTTTTTTAATATAAAATTCAACTCATCTGTATTGACATATTTATCGCGTTTAACCCGTTCTTGGATGCGTCCAATGATTTTAACGGTGGTTTCCAAACCGACATCAGACGAAATGAGGATAGATTCCAATTCATCTAAAACTTCTTCATCAACTTCCGATTTGCCCGCAATGGCGCGTGAAATTTTACCAAAAAGACCTTCTTTGGTTTTTTCTAAACTTTTTTCGAGGTCTTGTTCCTTTTCACGGTTGAAAAATTTATTGAAAAAACTCATAACGATTGATTATTTATTATTGATTAATGGTTATTAGGGATTCGGTACACGGTGATTCGGTGTTCGGGTAACGAGTATCCAAGTTTCCAAATACCGAGTAAAGCAAACAGGAAAAGGCTTTTTCTTCTGTTGAAGAAAAAGCCTTTCAGCAACATTTGAAGCCAAATGTAGTGCTTAAAATTTTATGATATGTTGAGTGAGACAAGACAAATATACTGAGGGGGATAAAATTTCCCTTACAGCACAAAACAGTCTTGTAATCAGGAGGATTTATTTTGTTGTAGCGAACCATTCTTTCACTTTCTCCTTGTGAATAATGGCTTCCTTGAAGGTGTAAGCACCTGTTTCAGGATTTTTGATACTTTTGATTACACGAACATGGTCTTTACCTGAACCTGCATTTGCAGCACGTTGCGCGACCCTTGCGTTTTTTGATACTTTCTTTGCCATGACTTATTTCGATTGATTATTTTTTATTGAATAATGAATATTGATAGGATATTGCCAACTTAATAATCAATTGGCAATAATCAATAATCAATTATTTACTTGATTTCGCGATGAACAGTCATTTTTTTCAAAACTGCATTGAACTTTTTAAGTTCTAAACGCTCAGGCGTGTTCTTACGATTTTTTTGTGTGACATAACGCGATGTACCTGGCTGACCAGATGCTTTATGTTCGGTACACTCCATAATTACTTGGATGCGATTACCTTTTGATTTCTTTGCCATTTTCTTTCGATTGAATATTCTTAATTGAATGTCGTTCCCGTATATGAGGTGAAAAAAGAGACACCATATATATATGTGTACGAACAAATTTTAACAGCCGACTTCTCCATCTAATTCAAAACCGATGTCAGAACCTTTTTTTTGTAATTTTTTGACATACTCGAACAAGCCGAGCTTTGAAACAGTACGTAGTGCTTTTGTACAAAGTTTTACTTCAACCCAATCATTGAGTTCAGGAACGAAAATACGCTTTTTTTGCAAATTAGGCAAAAAACGACGTTTTGTTTTGATGTTTGAGTGGGAAACTTTGTTGCCGACAATTGGGCGTTTTCCTGTCAATTCACAGACCTTAGACATGATATTTATATTTAAAATTCTAATTTTTAAAAAATTAGGTTCAAAGCGATTTTGCTTTGAACCCTTCATTTTGAGATGTGGTCTCGTAAGGATTCGAACCTTAAACCTTCTGATTCGTAGTCAGATGCTCTATCCAGTTGAGCTACGAAACCGATAATTGCGTTTTGCGGTTGCAAAGATAAAGCAATATTTCTTTTCACCAAGTTCTTTTTAAAAGTTTTCTATAAAAAAATATTTTTTTCCCTTTTAACTTCTATCGATTGCCTTTCTGTTAATAAAACTTTAATATTCTGTTTCAAAACATGTTACTTTCATCTTGCTTCACGTCTTAACTTCAACAAGTAAACAAAATCATGTTTTTCTACCGATAAACCAATCTTTGAGAAAAATAATCTTCATAGTCTCAGTTATTTGAATAATTTTGCGATGTTTTGGATATTTTATTTTCCAAAAAATGGTTGTTCCAATTAGTTTTTTCAAAAACATCCTAAAACATCGTAAAACCTTTGAGCCAGCAAGTTGCAAATAATAAGGTGCCAGACATAGTTGTCACACACCAAGATTTGTCAGATGCAGAAGCCGTACGTTTGTATTTGCAGACGCAACAATCTGATTATTTTAGTTTATTGTACAACCGTTACGCTGCGAAAGTGTTCGGTAAGTGTTTTTCTATTTTGAAAGATTACGACGAAGCGAAAGATGCCGTTCAAGAGATATTTATTAAAATCATGACTAATTTGGCATCTTTTGGCGAACGTGCACAGTTTTCAACTTGGATTTACTCTATAACATATAATTTTTGTATTGACATTATTCGCAAAAAGAAAAAGGAGAAAACACTTTTCACTGATGATATTGAACGTGTTCCTGACGTAGCAGCCGATGAAGTCCCCGATGAGTTTTTAATGGCGATGGAAGTTAAACATTTAAAAACGGTTTTAGAAATGCTACCATCTGGCGACAAAATGATATTGTTGATGAAATATCAAGACGATATGAGTATTCGTGATATTTCAGAAGTTTTGAAAAAAACAGAAAGTGCTATCAAAATGAAAATTAAACGAGCAAAACATAAAGCTCAGGAAATTTTCTATAAAAAATATGGTAAAGACCTTTGACAATAAATTGCAATACGTTGGTTTTCAACGGATTTGTAAAATAACGTTTGGCAATTTATTTTTTCATTATTCCTAAAAAAAATTCATTTTAGTATTTGGACAAAAAAAACACTAAAATACTGAGGGGTAGATAAGTGAATGAGAAATTGATTTTAATTAAAATTCATCATTCATATTTCATCATCAGACTTCAGTGTTTTATGTTTTCCAAATCACGACATTCAACATCTAAAAACCGTAGCATCATGGCAAATAGTTTCAAGAGGCTTATGGAAGAAGAATATGAGCCCCGTTTTACGCTGCTATATCCTAATGGTAAGAGTGACTTCCAGCTCATAGAGCAGCGTATTGAAGAACAGCGACAAAGCCGTCGTTTGAATGGTGATGTAGCTGACCTTTTTTTACCTCGTATGGTTCGAGCCATCATCGGCATTTTCGGCGGAGAAGTCGCAACAGACAGCGACCCATTTGATCGCCCAGCACCATCCGATTATCGAAGCACATTGCCTTCAACCACGCCTAAAGGTCCGGGTGGGCGTTAACAAATATCTGACTCATATTTTGTACCCCTCAGTATCAATGAGCATCGAACTCAAAATAGACAATGTTCACCAATTCTCATCATTATTAAAATTAAGTCTCTCTTCGAAACCAAAAGTCTATGAATCTTCTTGAAAAATTACTTTCTGATTTTTTAACTGTCATTCCAAAATTGGCAGGAGCAATCACTCTGCTTATTGTCGGATATATGCTATCGAAAGCCGTTATCAAATTACTAACGGTTATTTTGTCGAAAATTGGTGTAGATAGACTCACAGAAAAGCTGAACGAGATTGATATTGTTCAAGAAAACAATATTCAAATTAAACTGAGTACTATATTAGGCAGTGCGGTATTTTACCTAATGATGCTTGTTTTTCTGATTGCTGCCACGGATGTCTTAGGTATGCCTGCCGTATCGCAACTTATTAGCGACATCATTAACTATATACCGAACCTTTTGACGGCTCTCATCGTCCTCATGTTCGGTTTGTTGATTTCCAATCTAATAAAAACCCTTGTGTTGACGGCTTGTAAGTCATTCGGGATACCCTCCGCAGGCATTATTGGCAATTTCATCTTCTATTTTGTCTTCTTAACTGCCATCGTTACGGCAATGGCTCAAGCTAAGATAGATACCAGTTTTGTAAAAACCAATCTGAGCATTATTCTGGGAGGTGGCGTTGCTGCCTTTGCACTCGGGTATGGCTTGGCTTCACGCGACGTGATGGCAAATTTTCTGGGTTCCATGTACAGCCGTAAGCGTTTTCGTCAAGGGGATATTATAAAAATAGGCGACACCGTAGGTAAGATAGTTGCTTTAGACAATACAAGTGTTGTGCTCAATGCACCTGACCGACAAATTATCATCCCCCTCAGTAAATTAATGAGAGAAAGTGTCGAAATTCTACCCAATGATTTTTTTCAATTGCCTGAAAATAAATAATATTTAAAAATGCCTTGCTCGTCCATATTGATATGGTTTCCGATGACATCTTCATTGGGTAACATTTCAATGAATGCCCCGACCATTCAAGGCATTTTTATTTAAAACACGTTATAAAAAAACTTGATTGTTCATTTATAAAATTTTTAAACTATGTTCAAAAAAACATCACTTATTTTCACAATTTTCCTATTAATGTCTCTTTCTTTAACGGCTCAAAAAGTGATTGACGCTAAAGACAACGTCAAAGAATTAGCGCCACCCAAAGAGGCAAAAGAGGGCTGGACAAAAATCGGCGGCATAGGCGTTGATTTCTCTTGGCTCAACCTCATCAACCCACGTTCAGGTGCGGGCGACAATCGCGTCGGTTTTGGTGGTTTGTTAAATTATTCTGCTAACCTTGTGAAGGATAAACTCATTTGGGACAACCGCTTTGGTGTTCAATTAGCTTTAGTACAAGTTGGCAACACCGCATTGACGAAAGCCAATGACGTTTTGCAATTCACTTCACAAGCAGGATATAAAATAGGCAGCAGTAAATGGTATGCCGCAGGTTTGTTCGATTTGCAAACGCAATTTTTGCCAACTTATGGTAAAAATTATTTGTCTGCCAATCCTAAAGGCGTGACTCAAACGCTCAATTTGACTGGTAGCCTTTTTTCACCTGCAACTATTCGTTTTGCACCAGGCGTTATATACAAGGCGAATCCAAATTTGACGATTCTCTATTCACCAATAGCGCTTAAAGCTGTCATTGTTTCAAACGCTAAATTGGCAAAAACAGGCAATTTTTTCCCATTAGACGCTGCAAAGCCTAATAAAAAAGTAGATTTTCAAGTAGGTTCTGAACTCCGATTTGACTATATTAATAAGTTTTTTGATGGCAGAGTCGCTTATACGGGTACGCTCGATTTGTATTCAAATTACTTGCGTGACCCACAGAATATTGATGTTGAGTTCTACAACTCGCTTGATTTCTTTATTGTTAAGAACTTCTCAATCAATTTCAAGTCTGATTGGTTTTATGACCACGATATCTTAGTTTTCAAGGATAACGATGTTGAAAAACCCACACACCGCAATGTTTTCATAAGAAATGCCTTGTTGTTAAAATACAGTCAAGCGTTTTAATTTCTAAATTTTTGCATAAAAAAAGCCTTTGGGATGTCTCACAAAGGCTTTTTTTTGCAAAATACTGAGGGGGGCATTTTCAACCACTTGTACTCAATATTTTGATTTCTACACGCTGATTGACTTTATTCGCTGCTTGTGACGTATTGTTTTCGATGGGCAGGCTTTTGCCATAACCTCTTGTTACCAACCGCTTTCTATCTATGCCTTTATTCGTCAGATAGTCAGCAACTGCTTGTGCACGATTTTTAGACAGGCGATAGCTCAAACCTTCTTCAATAATTAAGTTGGTATGCCCACCAATTTCGACAATCATCTGTGGATTTGCCGCTAATAAGTCATAAATAGCATCGAGTGAGCTATAAGAATCCTTTTCAATTTCAGCTGAGTTGGAAGCAAATTGAAGTTTTTCAATCTTAATAATCGT
>JANMJN010001039.1:0-2142 GCA_031371355.1 Saprospiraceae bacterium | reverse complement strand
GGGATAAAGTCGTGCATATTATTCGAAATCAAACTAAAATGGCGGCATAAGAATTTGTTATGCACCCTTTCTTATTGTTGCCGTCGAGTTGGTCAATTTTGACATTGTAATAATCCAAACCCAAACCGCCAAAAAGAGTGGCATATACACCTGTCCGTTCTCGCAAACGATTCAATGTAATCACGCCTTCAATACCCAATTCGGCTTGGTCAGTACGATAATTGGCATAGTATGAGCCTTCGCTTTTATAATTCACCGAAGGGTTGTAAGTACCATTGACAGCCGGGTTACCTGATACGCCTGAGGAGGGTGAAGTATTGAAGCCCAATGACTTAGCATACATTAAGCGACCACGCACGCCAAAATCAGCTGCACCGCCCGCATTGTGTAAAAGGTTTTTTTCTAATGTCACACCAATGCCCCAACCGCCAAAAGCAGATTTGACATCACTTGATTGATAGGACAAACCAAGGTCTAAACCAAGTGTCAAATAGCCTTTTGGCTCATTGAAATGTTGTGTAGTCGTTGTTGCATTTTGCGAAGCATTTTGACCAATAGCTGGTATCAGGATGGACAAAAAAAGCGTAAAAGCAGTGAGTAAACGAAAAGTTTTTTTCATATTAAAGTAGATTTTGCTCAAAAGTAAGCGTTCTGTTTTGATTTTTAAAATGATAATGAATTGTGAATTTAACAATATGAAAGAGGTTTATACTGTCCGGAAGGACTCCTTTAGAGAGGGGTCTGTTTTTAACGAATTGATAGTCAATTGGTTGTTGACTTGTTTTAAATTTTTATTACACTAAAAAAAGGAGGTATAAACGTTAAAGGTATGGCTTGGTTGAGAAAGGATTAACTTAAAATTAAATAAAAGGCTTCAAAATTCCTTTTCTTATATTTGCCAATGGCTTAAACATAATTTTTTCAAATAATAATTCATCAACCCATTGTCAGCAATACCTGTTATCAAAAAATACATGCGCTCCCGACCGATTTGGCGTATAGATAGGGAAGGGGGCATTTCAAGCCACGATAACCTTGCGGCAGAAGAACCACTTGAAATCCTCATCGGTTTCGGTTCATCGAGCAAAAGGCAACGACAAACAATTGCGGTAACGATGCGAACGCCTGAGCACGATGTAGATTTGGCTCTCGGCTTCCTTTTTACTGAGGGGGTCATTTCTAATAGTAAAGATGTCGTCAATGCACGGTTTCTAAGCGAAAACAAATTGTTGATTGATTTAAACGAATCAGTTAACTTTGATTTAGCCCGGTTGAATCGACATTTTTATACAACATCAAGTTGTGGTGTCTGTGGCAAAAGTTCTCTTGAAGCCGTTTCAACGACGTCTTGCTTTTTGTTGAATCCAGATAAACCAATTATTAGTAAGGACTTATTATTTGATTTGACACAAAAACTAAGGGCGGAACAATCCGTTTATGATTCAACAGGTGGCATTCACGCTTCTGGACTTTTTGATACGGGAGGAACACTTTTGAAAGTTTGCGAAGATGTTGGACGACACAATGCGCTTGATAAACTTATCGGTTGGGCATTACAAAAAGAACTTTTACCTTTAAAAAACCATATTTTATTGGTTAGTGGTCGGGTGAGTTTTGAATTGGTACAAAAAGCAATGATGGCTGGTATCCCGATATTAGCAGCCGTTGGCGCGCCTTCAAGTTTAGCTGTTGAATTGGCTTACGACAACAATATGACCCTTATTGGTTTTTTGCGTGATGGACGTTTTAATGTGTATGCGGGGTCGCAACGTATTGATTTTTAAAGACACAATTTGAAAAATGGATAAAAAAATCACAACATCGTCGTTCTCGAAAAAACGGTTGACGATGGTACTGAAGCCCTCACACCGGAGCGTTTTACCGGTTTAAAAATAGGTAAACGGGCTTTGAAAGCTGTCGGATTGCCAGCCATCGCATCATCCGTCAAACATGCTTTTAAGTGGATGAATACGGGTGATGCGGTGAAAACGATGTTTAAAATCAATCAAAAAGGCGGATTCGACTGCCCCGGTTGTGCTTGGCCTGACCCAGACGATGACCGTTCAAAATTGGGCGAATATTGCGAGAATGGCATGAAAGCTATTGCCGAAGAAGCGACAAATAAGCGTTTGAATGCTGATT
>JANMJN010000677.1:0-2157 GCA_031371355.1 Saprospiraceae bacterium | reverse complement strand
CTCCAACTTACGCACCACAGCCCTTCTCCCTTTTGTTTCAACTCGAATGAAATATGCACCGCTTTCAAGGATTGAAACATCCAGACGATAAGGCGCACGCGTTGCGGATTCAATTGTTTGATGAGCCACCACTTGACCAACGATGTTCGAAATAAACAAATCTATCTTCCTATTTTCAAAGGCTTTCAAATCCACAATAATCTCTTCTCTTGTTGGGTTTGGGAAAACAGTGAAATCCACCAATTTTTGATACAAAACCTTTTGAATATTGGAATAAGCCACTTCCCCATTGTTTAAAGTGATTTTCAAACGGTAGAAATTACCCCCCTCAGTAGGTTGAGTGTCATAGCCATAATAATAGGTATTAAAAGGTGTAACGACGACCTTTTCCAAGAACTCGAGGTCATAGCAAACGTAATTGCCAATATATTCGGACAGTTTGACTGTCCGAATATATTGGCAATTACGCATCTTCGGGCATTTTCAAAAAATAAGCATTATCGAATCACCGTAAACTCATCAAAATTCATAATCATCGAAGCCACAACCGTATAAGCCGCAACTTCTACGGCATCTAATTTTTCATCGCGTTTATACTCGCCAACAGTAAGCAATTCAACCGCTTTTTCCTTGTTTTCTTTGAAAAAAGCCCATTCTTTTGCCAATAAATCTTTCAAAACATCGAGTTCTGCTGGACGTGGTTTTCGGCTTGTGAGGGCTTGAAAGGCATAGCTCAAACGCTCTGTCGTCGCGTCATTTTGCCCAAATACTGAGGGGGGGATTAAAATGACTTTTTCCGCTAAAATCCGCGCTGCTTCTACAAATTGCGGGTCATTCATCAAGACCAAAGCCTGTAACGGTGAAGCCGTTTTTTGCCGCCTCACCGCACAATACGAACGGTCGGTCGCATCAAAATTAAGCATAGAAGGGGGCGGTGCACTGCGTTTCCAAATTGTGTAAAGGCTGCGGCGGTACAAACTATCGCCATGGTTTTGCACATAAACGGTCGCATTGCGGGTTGCCAAAGCTTCCCACAAACCTGCGGGTTGATACGGATGAACGCTTTCACCACCAATTTTAGGCACTAAAAGCCCACTTGCAACCAAAGCATTGTCGCGTACCAATTCGGCAGGCAAACGGTGGGCAGGATAGCGGCTGTATAAATCATTCGCAAAATCCAGTTCTTTTGCCGTTACGGTGGTTATCGAGGATTGCCGATAGGTGGCAGAAAGCACAATTTCTTTTAAAAATGCCTTAATATCCCAATTTTTTTCTCTAAAATCCAACGCCAAGGCATCTAACAATTCGGGATGCGACGGGAATGCGCCTTGATTACCAAAGTCCTCTTGCGTCATCACAAGCCCTTTGCCGAACAGCATTTGCCAATACCGATTCACAGCGACCCGCGCAAACAGCGGATTTTTTTCATCTAAAAGCCATTGCGCCAAGCCCAAACGGTTTTTAGGGTACTTTTTATCATCAAAAGCAAAAATTTTGGGCAGTGTATTGGGCGTAACTTCTGTTTTTGTCGGCGCATCATACGCCCCACGGTCGAGGATGAACGTTTTGCGATATTCCCCTCTATCGGTCATGATCATCACTTCTTCTTGATTCGTAGCGATGTCATTTTCTTGTTTTCGCAAGGATATGAGCGAATCTTGGCTTAATTTAAACGCCTTTTGGTACCCCCTCAGTAAAAAATAGTCCAAAAGCTGTTTTTGTTCGTTTTCCGTTCGTTTTTTCTTTTCAACCAACTGTGCGGCAAGTCCTTGATTGTCAAATAGTTCTAAAACTTCAATTTCAGATAATTGCCGTTTGAAAATCTCCAATTCGTCCATATCCATATTTTGAAGCGTGCGTGGCGAATTTGACCCCAACGTAAAATTCCGTCTGCCTCTAATGACGTTAAAACGAGCAAAAACAAGGCTTTTTTGCAAATTATCCGTCAAGATTTTATACTGAGGGGTCTTGCCATTGAGCCAAAAATGGATGCCCGAAGCCTTGCTACTGCCGTCATACGTGAGCGCAATATGCGCCCATTCCCCTACTTTCAAAGTATCAATTGTATTAAAATCAATCGCATTATCGGGCAAAACGTGGGCAAATTGAAAGGATAAAGTGCCATTTTTATTCAATTTGCACGCCCAACCTCGGAAA
>JANMJN010000980.1:0-6659 GCA_031371355.1 Saprospiraceae bacterium | reverse complement strand
TGATAAATATCCTATTTGGGTTGCCAAATATGGTGGCGACCCGCCGAGATTGGGTGTAGGTGTAAAGTGGTGGTTTTGGCAATATGGCAATCGAGGCAGACTTGAAGGTATTGAAGGCTACGTTGATTTCAATGTTTTTTATGGCTCTCGTGAAGAATTGGAGCGCATTTGTCTATCAGGTGCTACGTTAAGTGGCTTGTTTAATCATTGATTCGAATACCTAATTACCGAAATCCTTGAACTCATTAATAAATTTAAAAAAATGAAAAAAATACTTATTTTACTATTCGTAGCGGCACATTCGATGGTCGCACAAGCGCAAAAAGACGCTGAACAAGAAAAACACCTCAGCGATGGTGGCATTGAATTTTTTCATGGTACGTATGTAGAAGCCTTGGAAAAAGCTAAAACAGAGAATAAACTCATTTTTATGGATGCTTTTGCCGAATGGTGTGGTCCGTGTAAACGTATGGCTGCAACAACTTTCAAGGAGGCAAAAGTGGGTAAGTTTTTTAATGAAAATTTTATCAATGTCAAAATGGATATGGAGAAAGGCGAGGGTCCTGCTTTGGGTCGCAAATTCGATGTTGCAGCATATCCGACGTTAATTTTTATCAACGAAAAAGGGGAACAGGTTCATAAAACGGTTGGGGGGTTACAAGCAGAACAACTGATTGGTACGGCGCGTCAGGCTTTGAGTAAAATTGACAATACTAAAGATTTTGAGAAAGATTATCTCGCAGGCAAACGCGATCCAGATCTGGTTTTGAACTATGTGCGTGCGCTGAATCGGGCTGGAAAACCGAGTTTGAAAGTGGTCAATGATTATCTTCTGAAGGCGGATATGTCGCAAGCTGCGACGTTAAAAATCATTTTTGAAGGCACTTCTCAAGCAGATTCAAGGGTATTTGATTTGTTGATAAAAAATAGAACACAAATCGTCGCTCTTTTTAGCGAGCAGCAAGTGAATGCACGGATAGAAGATGCCATTCAAAAGACGGCGGATTTTGCCGTTGAGTTTAAGTCAGAAGACTTACACAAGGAAGCGAAGGACAAAATGAAAACATATTTTCCCGACAAAGCCAATGCCTTTGCGATGGAAGCGGATATGAAGTTTTTCAAAACGACAGGCGATGTTAAAAGCTATTGTAAAGCCTGTGAAACATATGTCAAAAAAGAAGCAAAATCGAATGCCAATTTGCTTTATAGTACAGCAAAACAAATGATTGATGCCTTCCCCTCCGATAAAAATGTTTTGTCAGATGCATCTAAATATTTGAAAACGGCGGCTGAAAACGGTGGCTTGTGCGAATATTATTATCTGTATGCTAAAACATTACATCTAACGGGCAAAAAATCGGATGCTTTGAGTAATGCCGAAAAAGCGATGAAAATAGCAAAAGATACAGCTATACAGATGGTGCCTGTGGTACAGAATTTGATAGAGCAGATAAAAGGTTAGGTCATTTGTCATTTTTTTAATATGGGCTTATGATTCAAATAAAACTTCCAAAGAGGTAGAAACTTTTTGGAAGTTTTTTTGTATAATAAATTAAAAATCAAAATATTATAAAATGAAAATTGTAAATATATTACTATTATTTATTCTCCTTCAAACGTCTTTAACGGCTCAATATACTGAGGGGGGCATCACGTTCATCCACGACAAATTTGGTGATGCTTTGGCAAGTGCCCAAAAAGGGAATAAGCTCATTTTTATGGATGCTTACACAACTTGGTGTGGTCCCTGCAAAATGATGTCGAAATCTACTTTTACAGATTCAGGAGTTTCCACGCTGTTCAACAAACAGTTTGTTAACCTCAAAATGGATATGGAAAAGGGGGAAGGTCCCGAACTCCAACAGCGTTATGGCATTGTCGCTTATCCGACATTGCTTTTTCTGAATAGCAATGGTGAAGTGGTGCATAAAGCCTTGGGATTTCATGATGCGGCGCAATTTTTAACATTGGGTCAAACGGCTTTGAATGGCGAACAGACACTGGGTAAATGGATGGTGCGCTATGAGAGAGGGGAGCGTGACCCCGTATTTTTGAGAGCATATGCAGAGGTGCTTGCAGAAGCCTTTGAAACACAACGATTTAAGATAGCCGAAGAATATTTGGCGACACAAACCGATTGGAAAACGCTTGAAAATTTGGCATTTATTTACAAATTTACTGAGGGGGTGGATTCAAAACTTTTTTCTTTTTTAGTTAATAATCAAAAGGATTTTGAACAGGTAGCTACAAAAGATGAGGTTTCATTGAAAGTGGAAGAGATTGCGTCAGCTTTTTTGTTTAATGAAAACAAAATACCAACGCTTTCGGCAGCTGATTCGATTATTCGTTTGGTTTATCCTAAAGACAAATCGGATAGAATGTCCATGGGCTATCGGTTGAGTTACTATCGTATGAAAGGGGATAGACCGAATTATGCTGAATCGGCTGTTAAGTTTTTGAAAAAATATGATGACTCGGCAGAGGAATTGAATGAAAATGCAGCAACATTTTATGAACAAATTGATGAAAAGAAATTGTTGAAAAAAGCGTTAAAATGGGCGAAAAAGTCAGTTAAATTAGACAATCGCTTTATGAATCAAATCGTTGTGGCGCAGCTTTATAGCAAATTGGGTAAAAAATCGAGTGCCAAAAAAGAAGCCCAAAAAGCCATTGATATCGCTAAAAAAGCGGGGGATGGTTTTGATGAAGCAACTGATTTGTTGGCAGAATTGGCAGAGAAAAAATAGTCTTAAGTCCCATTTTCGAAACTCAAAATGTCCTGCCGATTAATCGCTGCTGCCATGACCTCTGGAAATTTATCAGGCGTACAAGCAAAAACGGGAATATCCATTGATGCCAATATTGCTGCATTGTGTTTATCATAAACAGGTTTACCTTCATCATTGAGCGCCAACAGCACAATCAATGTGGCACCAGATTCTTTAATAGCTGCAACGCGGCGGAACATTTCGACGGCATTGCCGCCTTCAAAAAGGTCAGAAATGAGCAACAAAATCGTTTCTGACGGACTCGAAATGCCCCCCTCAGTATAAGTCAGTGCTTTGGCAATATCTGTACCGCCGCCGAGTTGGGTGCAAAACAACAAGTCAACGGGATCGTTCAAGTGTTCGGTCAAATCAACAACTTCGGTATCAAAAACGATCATTTGGGTCTTGATGGAACGCAAAGAAGCCATAACTGCACCGAAAACGGAGGCATAAACGACACTTGTTGCCATAGAGCCGCTTTCGTCAACCAACAAAATGACATGCCGCAAGGCTTGTCCACGCCGCCCACGCCCTATTAACGTTTCTGGAATAATGGTTTTCAAGGTGGGTTGATAATGTTTGAGATTGGCACGAATGGTTTTATGCCAATCCATTTCGTTCATCTTTGGACGACGATTGCGGACAGCACGGCTCAATGCGCCCCGAATCGCTTCACGCAAAGGTTGATTGAGTTTTTTTTCTAATTCCTCTACAACTTTTCTAACTATCAGACGTGCCGTTTCCCTTGTTTGGTCGGGCATGGCTTTGTTTAATGTCAACAAAGTTGTCACAAGGTGAATATCAGGCTGAAAACTCTCCAAAAGTTCTGGTTGCAAGAGCATTTGATTCAAATCAAGGCGTTCCAAGGCATCGCGTTGCATGACTTGCACCATAGGCGTAGGGAAATACTTCCGAATATCACCCAGCCACCGATTGACCACAGGGGTTGATTTGCCCAAGCCGCCTTTGCGGTCAGCTTCACCGCCATACAAGGCTTCGAGGGTCTCGTCCATGCCTTTTTGCAGTTCAGTTAAGGCGATTTCGTCGGCTTCAGTGCCTTCTGCTTCGTTTTGAGGAGACCCCTCAGTATCGGCATCTTTTCCGAGGATGAGCCGCCATTTGGTGAGTTTATCGTCCATTTTTTATAGGGCTTCACCCTATTTTAACGCATAACGCCCTTTCAGGGCTGTGATGATTGTGCATGTTGAAAATTAGATTTATGCGCTCAAGGTTCTATTTTTTTCCAAAAGAGAAAATACTACCATGCCACCGATGCTAGCACCCAAGCCATAAATAATAGGTGGATATGCTGTTTCGATATAAGTTGCCCAAAGCCAGACCGCTAATCCTATTAACATCGCTGCCATGGCACCCCAAGCGGATGCTTTTTGCCAATATAAGCCTGCTATAAGTGGTACAAAAAGAGAAACAAGACTTAATTCAGAGGATTGACGGACTAATTCGTAGATGCTTTTGTCCAAAGTTGAAAAAAAAACGGACATAACAGTAATAAAAATAACACTCAAACGCATGGTGTATAACAACTGTTTGTCCGTCAAGTTTGGATAAAAAGGTTTGACAATATTTTCACCAATAACGGTTGAAGGAGCGAGAATAGCACCGCTTGCTGTACTCATAATAGCCGACATCAATGCGCCAAAAAACAAAATTTGGATCCATAAACTACTGTGTTGTAAGACCATATAGGGAATGAGCATTTGCCGGACTTCATCGCCCCCCCTCAGTAATTCGGGATACATGATTTTACCACAATAAGCAATGACAATGGGCATGAGCCCAACAGTCAAATACATAAATCCTGAAATATAAGAACCCCACACCGCTGCTTTTTCAGATTTAGCGGACATAACTCGTTGAAAGACATCTTGTTGTGGTACAGAACCTAAGCCGACGGTTATCCAAGCCGCAAAATAAGCGACGATGCTTTTAGTATCTGGATTGGGCAAAATACGAAAATGTTCAGGTTCTTGATGTGCATGACTCAACACAACCGCCCAACCGCCTACAACATTGACAGAATTGAGCATGACGAACAACATACCGATGATAATCATAAGTGTTTGGACAAAATCCGTAATTGAAACTGCCCACATACCGCCAATATATGTGTAAAACATAACAATTGCAGCACAAACAACGACACCTGTGAAAATGGGGATACCCGTCAGAATATTCAGAATTGTAGCGAGTGCGATGAGTTGCGCGGCAATCCAGCCCCAATAAGATGGAATCATCATGATGGCAGAAAGGGTCTCTGCGCGATGGCTGTAACGGCGGCGAAAATAGTCACTAAATGTGTATAAATTGAGCCGATACAAGGGTTTCGCCATGAAAATACCTATAAAAACAAGGCAAAGAGCTGCGCCAAAAGGGTCTTCGATGATGCCCATCAAACCTTCATTGAGAAAGGCGGTTGATGCACCCATGACGGTTTCTGACCCAAACCATGTCGCAAATAAACCTGCGGCAACAATCGTCATCGGCATTCGCCGACCTGCCATAACGAAGTCACTTGTGTTTTTGACGAATCGGGATGCCCACCAACCTATGAACACCGTAATAACCATATAAAGTGTAATGAATACAAGTAGGATGTGATTGTTTGTCAATACGATTCTTTGTTTTTTAGGATATTAAAAATAGTTTTAGCAGCCACGAATTTCTTATATTACTTGAATAAATGTTAATAATACGGCTAAAATCTATGATACGGTTGATAAAAAAACAAAAAAGGAACCCCTCAGTAGGATTCCCTTTTTGGTACTTGGATATTCGGTATTCGGATATTCGGTACTCGAGTATTCGAATACCGAATATCCGAGTCCCGAGTCCCGATTACGGTGTAAGCATTTGAGAGAAAATGCCTTTTAACTGCTCATTTTTCTCTTTGGATACGATTTCAGTCAGCATATTGAGCAAATCTGCATAACCAGAACCATCTTTACCTTTAAATGATTTGCGAACATCGCTGATGGCTTTGGCACACGCAAAACGTCGCCAAGGCGATTGAGTTTGATTGGTAGCGATGTCTTTGAGTTTGCCCATTTTGGCAAGGACATCGGCATCAGAAACATTCAATTTATTCAATACTTTGACATAGTTGCCTAAGAAACCGATGCTTGGTAAACCATCAATTTTAGTGATACTGCGTTCAAAAAAGTCAATACTTTCAGGCTTAGGGTTTTCAGCATATATAGAACCTACGCCATTGACCAAGTCGCTGTTTTCGTCGTTTTCATATTTCTTAGCCGCCGTTAAAGCCGCATCGGGATCTACTTTATAAAGGGCTTGTAAGGCAGAAGAAATAACAGGATAGGCAGGTTCTTTGTCCAAAATACTGCGATAAGTGGTCGCCCATTTTGCATCTTTTGTCGCTGCCAATTTAGCCAAAGCCGCAGAACGTGTTGTTGAACGTGTGTCTTTCACTGCAATGTCTGCAATTTTGTCCAATACTGAGGGGTCGTCTTTGATGCGATAACCTTGAATCCCGTCTTGGCGTATAGCCCAATATTTATCGTCCATCGCTTTACGCAAAGTGGCTTGTGCTTCTTTTGTACTGCTTTGACGCAAGTCTTCAATGGCTTCAGCACGCGCCAAATAATGGGGTGCATTGTTGTACATAAAAATAAACTCTTCTTCGGTGTGGTTGTCGGTTTTTTGGGCGAGCAACATGCGGTCGCCGTCGAAATCCACCAAAGCGGGTTTTGAAGGTACATCAAACTTAAATGTTTGTAAGCGTTTTGTCACCCGAATTTTCTCTCGTTTCGCAGCTTGTCCAGCGGCTTGATAGATGTCCACACTGAGAGGTAGGTCGAAAATAGCAGGCGTGCCGTCTTTCATTTCCTGTTTTTGCTCAACAGTCATGGTCAC
>JANMJN010000979.1:0-8922 GCA_031371355.1 Saprospiraceae bacterium | reverse complement strand
GGTCCGCTGCGATCAGGATGACATCGTAGTCGATAGGATTAATGGGATGGACCATCAGGTAGATCTCTTTGAAGACGAAGAGGATGATGGGATAGCAGTACCACCGGTGGAGGCCGATGAACAGCTTCGTTCGTTTCCGTTCCGCTGTCTGGGCAAGCCAGACAATGAGTGCAACGACAAGAAGATTGATGAGAACGATGGAAATGATGCCGACAATGACATTATAAAAAATCTGAATAGTAATAAAGTTGATATTAGCATAAGAAAAAGCATCATCTCCTCTAACATTATACAACAATAAGGCTGAAGTTGCCAAAAAATGATACGTCCCCATGCCGCCCGGCGAAGGGATGACGATGCCAAATGTGCCAAAAACAAAAACCGTTAAAGCAGCCATAGCCGTTAAGTTTGCCGTTGGCGCAAATGCAAAAAAGCAGAGATAGGTCATCAAATAATACATGACCCAAATATTGATGCTGTGAAAAATAAAGACGGGTAGATTCTTTATTTCTTTAATGGTTTTTAACCCCTCCGTAAATTTTTCAACGATATGCCAAACACGGTTTATTAAGGGTAATTGAGCGATTTTCTTACGAAAAACATAAAATAGAACCATTCCCAACACTCCAAAAGCAATTAATCCTATAAAAACAGGATGTTGAAATAAGCGAAATGAGCCATCACCACTGCCCATATTTTCATCGAGCCATTGCCATAAAAGGTCGTATTGAAGCAGAAAAGAAAACCCAACAATAATCGCTAAGGTTATTAAATCCAAAATACGGTCAACAACAACGGTTCCCATGACGCGACTGACGGACATGCCTTCTGCCTTTGCTAAAGCACTTGCCCGCACGACTTCGCCTGCCCGAGACATCCATAAATTGGTGAAATAACTGATATTTACAGCAAAAAACGAGTTCAGTGTCTTTGGTCGAAAGCCCAAAGGGTGAATGAGCATATTCCATCGAATCGCGCGACTCCAATTAGAAATCGAAAAAGCCACAAGCGTCATGGTAATCCAAAACAGATTGACAGAGCGAAAATCGGCTATAAGCTTGTTGATAAATGGACTTGAAGGCTTACCTTCAAGCCGTAATTGCTCTTGAAAAGCTGCATTTTGACTGTTATAAAGCCAAACCATGATGGCAACGCCGATGCCCAAAAAGAGCGTATATTTAAGAAGACTAATCAGATGTTTTTTCACAAGAAAGGGCGTGCTGTTATTTTTGATGTATAGGAAATGATGTATGAAAAAAAATAAATTTGCAAACCGCTGATTTTCAACGATTTTACAAATATTATTCAATAGTTCATTTTTCCATTATCCTTAAAACGACGTTGTTAGATGATTTATTCCAATAAGGAAGGCGCAAAATTAGGATTTATTGTTGATTTTAATGTCAAAACGTTAGAATACTGAGGGGGTAAAAGAAAACAGATTCCCTTGTCTTAAAGATTTAAGAAATCTGAATCGTTGCGAAGTTAAACCGCTTCCTCTTGCATCCGTTGTTGTTCGAATATTTCGGCATAATAACCACCGTTTAACATGAGCATATCATGTGTGCCTTCTTCGACAATCGAGCCGTTATCCAAAACAATTATTTTATCAAATTGCAACATGCCATGAATGCGGTGCGTAATGATAATAGATGTTTTATCCGCCAAAGCCTCGTTTAAATAACCCAAAATCGTCTGTTCTGTTGTCGTATCCACAGCCGATAAACAATCATCGAGTAAGACGATATCGGGTTGTTTTATCAAAGCACGAGCTATCGAAATTCGTTGTTTCTGACCGCCCGATAATGTAACCCCACGCTCTCCAACGATGGTATCAAAGCCATGTGATAAGCCCATAATATCGTCATAAACCGCCGCATAACGAGCGAATTGTTCAACTTCTGCGCGTTCCGCTTTGCCTTTTTTACCAAAAGCAATATTGCCTGCAACGGTATCCGAAAAGAGGAAAACGTCTTGTGGCACATAACCCATTTGTTGCCGCAAAGTATCGAGCGGAATGTCCCGAATGTCTTGACCATCAATCAAAATGCCCCCCTCAGTAACGTCGTACAGACGGACTAATAAATCGGCAATTGTCGTTTTGCCACAACCTGTTTTGCCAATAATAGCGAGTTTTCCACCTTTTTTCAAGCGGAAACTCACATTTTTTAAGGCAACGATGCCAGTGTCAGGATATGTGAACGATACATTTTTAAATTCAATATCACCCTCCAAAGGCTGATTGAATGTTGTTGTTACCCGATGTTCAATCTCTGGTTTCGTATCCAAAAACTCATTTATCCGTTTTTGTGAAGCCGCCGCTTGTTGTGTCAACGAAGCAATCCAACCGATAGAGGTGACGGGCCAAGTCAACATGCTGACGTAAATGACAAATTCAGCGATATTGCCGGGCGTAATATTGCCCGCAACGACTTGTAAGCCGCCAACATAGACGGTGATGATGGTGCTCGCACCGATGCACAACAACATGACGGGGAAAAAAGCATTGTCAATAACTGCCAATTTGAGGGCTTTTGTCTTGTAAACTTCACTTTGAGCAGCAAAATAGTTGACAATGGGTTCTTCTCGAACGTAGGATTTGACAACTCGAATGCCTGAGTAGGCTTCTTGTGCTGACGAATTTAGCGATGCCAACTGCCGTTGAATAATTTCAGAACGCCGTGAAATCTGAATAGACACATAATAAATACCTATCACAAGAAAAGGTAAAGGTAGCAAAGAATAAAAAGTCAATGCTGGACTGACCTTTATCATGGAATAAATAGTCAAAGCGAATAATGTCACAAGATTGGCTCCATATAAAATCGTCGGACCTAAATAGTTTCTAACCTTATTGACATCTTCTGTGATACGACTCATCAAATCACCTGTAGAATTGCGCTTGTAGAAAGCGAGGTTTAAGGCTTGGTAATGGTCATAGATGCCTTTACGCATATCATATTCGATAAGACGAGACATTACAATGATGGTTTGACGCATAAAATACATGAAAACACCCATCAAAAGCGCTAAAATAAGGACCATAACCCCAAAAAACAAAAGGCTTTTGCCCAAAATGTCATACAAGCCATCTTGTAAATCAAAGCCATTCGTCAAGCGATATAAGCCGATATTGTCAACGACTAGGTCGAGTGCGCGCCGCAACATTTGAGGTTGAAGAATGCGGAAATAATTGGAAATGGTCACAAAAGCGATACCTGCAAGCAAGTGCCCTTTGTATTTCCAAAAATATTTGTTGAGAGACTTAAGATGTTCCATGTATAATACAAAGCTAAAATTCAAAATAGAATGATTGATGAAGCGTGCAAAGTTAACCGTTTTCTCTGTTAAATGTTTAGACACAGATTTAAGTTGCGTTTTTTTTAGACAACAATGGATAAAACTTTAAACAAAATTAAACCGGTATAAATTGTGATGCCTGTCACAGTTTTGAGAAGTTTAGGATTTTGTCGAGTAATGGTTGCGCTATATTTGTTCTATCAAAAGGAGGGATACTTATACAAGGCATCTAACCCAACTTTAAACAAAAAAACACAAAAATCAAAGGTTTTATGCTGAAAAAGCTGAAATGAACAAGTTTTGACTGTCTGTCAACTCTTGTTCATTCTTTTTTTATCTATATTTCATATAGGCGGATTTTCCAATTCTATGTTTTCTTCAAATTCCAACTCTAAGAACTCTTTTGGCAGCCGTTTTGATGCTTTTGCACCCAATTCCCGGATGCGTTCTGCCCTACCTACAAGGGTGTCTCCGTATTTCCGACTGTCATTCAGTTTGTTCATCGCATCGTGATAAGCGGTTTGTGCGCCATCTAAACGATGTCCAATTTGTTTCAAATCCTCTACAAAAGCGACAAATTTATCGTACAATAAGCCACTTTGTCGGGCTATTTCAAGGACATGTTTCTTTTGATTTTCCTGTTTCCAAATATATCCAACGGTTCGCATCGTTGCCATAAGTGTGGTCGGCGTGACAATGAGTACATTTTTGTCGAGTGCATCCGTGAATAAAGTTGTGTCTTCTTGCATCGCAAAACTGAACGCCGATTCTATCGGTACGAACATTATGACGTAGTCGAGAGAATTGAGTTGGTAAAGTCTGGCATAGTTTTTATCGCTTAAACCGCGAACATGGTTGCGTAAACTATCAATATGCGCCTTCAAAAATCGCGTTTTTACTGAGGGGTCATCATGGTTGAAAAATTGTTCAAAAGCAGTAAGTGATACTTTAGAATCAAGTATAAGTTGTTTGTTTTCAGGTAATTGAATTATAAAATCGGGGCGTCGTTGTTGTCCATTTTCATCAGTAAAAGAAAATTGCGCATCGTAATGTACCCCCCTCAGTAATCCTGATTTTTCAAGTAGTTTTTCAAGCTGCATTTCACCCCAATCCCCTTGGATTTTGGAATCACCGCGTAAGGCAGCTGTTAAATTATGGGCATCAGAACTGAGTTGTTGATTGAGTTTTACAAGTCCTTCGATTTCTGATTTGAGACTGATGCGTTCACGGGTTTCGTCTGAAAATCGGCGGCTCATATTGTCCTCAAAGTCCTTAATTTTTTCACGAAGGGGATTCAACAAATCGTTCATTTGGGTTTGATTCTGTTGCGTGAAACGTTGGCTTTTTTCTTCCAACAAACGATTAGCTATATTTTCAAATTCGGTTTGAAAGCGTTGCTGTAGTTGATTTAATTCATCTTTTTGAAGGTTCAGTTTTTCGTCGAGGTGTGCGTTTATTTGTTCGAGTGAAGCGAGGTCTTTATTTAAATCAATGATTTTCAGTGTTTTATCCGTCGTTTCTTTTTCTAAATTATGAATTCTATTATCGCGGTCGAATATCATGTCTTTTGAAACATAATTGTCTTCGATGTTTTTAACAGTCCTATATTGACCGCTTCCAACAAGTCGATTGAAAACGATTAAGCCCGCTAATAAGGCGCCGAGGGCGAAACTGGCAAAAAGATAAATCAATTCCATAGTGAAATATTAATATTTAAAATTCGTTTTTAAATAAATTAAGAACATCTTTTTCAAACATAAAATTACAACTATCGTGTACAAATTGAAATTTTTTGTGTTATTTTTTCAACAAAAAGATTAAGATCTTCTTAACAAAGCATTACAGAAGTTCCTCGTTTTATCAATAGAAGCGCTCTTTTTTTTCGTTTTTTCTTTAAGTGATGAGCTATTAATATTTTGTAAAAAAAAAGAGTACGGTATATCTGTCTCGACAAATTTTTCTAATTTTGCCATGCAAACGTTCCAAAATTTAAGCATAATAACACTTTTTTTAATGATTGGGGTTTATTCGTCAGGTTGTTTCGACCCAATACCTGCTGAAGACGATGCGACACCATACATTGTCAATATCACATTTTCTAAACCGTCTTCAACGACTTTTTTAAAAAATCAATACATACCGATAGAAGTCCGCTTTGTTCGCAATCCAAGTGGTTACATTCATAATGTAAAAGTTGAAATTATGGATGACAAAGGCGTTGTGGTGGAAAAGATTATTGAACGCAATGTCAATACCTTCAATACTTATTCTTACAGCAATTCAGCAGCGTTTAAACCCCTCAGTATAGGTTCATTCAAAATAAAAGCCTCATCAACGAGTGAAACGGGAAAACAAGAAAATATAAAGTATTTTAGCTTTACAGTAGAATGATTCAGGATTATAAAAGGACAATAATTTTATTAAAATTACACACAGAAAAGACATGATTAAAAGCGCATTTTTGACAATTTCGAGTATGGTTTTGAGTATAGGTTTATGTATTGCCCCAAGCAAATCGATACCGATACAAACAGAAACAGAGAGTTTACCCGTAAAATTGAGCAGCGTTACGGACGTTTTAAATAGTCAAACAAACTTGACATCCGCCGAGCAGGCACGGTTTTTACTCCGAAAAGTTCATTTAACAGGCAAAGTCAGTAGTGAGTTACCCGAACTTGATCCTGAATTGGAAAAAAGAGTTGGTCAAAAGTGCTTGATTTCACGCGACCAGTTGAGGGCTTATCTTGAAAGAAACCATATTGCAGATTGGGAAGTAGGTGGAAATATTGACTTGCCCTTGAGTGCTGTGAAGGATGCCAAAGGAAATCAGAGTTATGCTAAATATATGGTTATTCATGACACCAGTTATCCTCGTTATGAGTCGAGTTTTCCAAAAAATATCGACGATGAATCGTGGGAATGGAACAGATTGAACCGTTGGGTGGCTAACGTAACGCATATTTTTGTCAATCGTGTTGGTGATTCTAAAACGATGAATCCTTTTCATGAAGGCATAACCGCTACGAAATTAGAGCGTTTTGTGTTGGGAGAAGGGGCGACGAAGGGTTTATATCTGCACATCGAACTCATTCAGCCGCGTAAATCTATGAAAGGATATGGTCGCCACAACGATGTGGATTCGCCAACGCCCGGTTTTACCACCCCTCAGTATAAACGATTGGCACAGCTTTACACCATTGCATCCGTCCGTAAAGGCGAGTATTTAATCCCTGGTTTTCATGCTTGCGTTGATTCGGGCATCAAGTATGCTCACGATGATCCACAAAATTTTGATTTGCCTAAATTTTATGCTGCTCTCAATGAGGTTTGGAAAGACATCGAAAAACCTATCTCAAATGCAAGGGTTGGCAGTGAATAATGTATAGTAAACAGACATAAAAATAGGGTTTCGATTCTTTGCAAAAAATCGAAACCCTATTTTTATGTCTGTTTACTATACATTATCACCTTAATACCCCTTTTGCGCCTTCACTTTCCCCAAGCCACTCACTGAACTGCGTACGTTTTTAGGTTCGCCTCGATAAAGAACGCTGCCCATACCCGAAACATCAGCAATCAATTCTTCACTCACATAACATTCAAGCCTTCCGATGCCGTTGACGGCACACCGAGCATTTTGAATTATTAAATCATAAGCATCAATATTGCCCGTTCCGTTGAGAAAAAGGCGTGCTTTGTTGGCTTTGCCGCCTATTTGAAGGTTGCCGACGCCATCTAATTTGATTTTTAGTTCCTCGATATCTACATCGTTTGCTGAAACATTGTGTGCGCCTTCCAACAAAATATTGAGTTTTTGCCCTGTCCATTTGCCTTGCAATGAGACGTTTCCGGCACCTGAAAAGACCAATTCCTCAAGCATGGGTGCGGTGATGTAAATCCGAATTTTTTCAAATTCATTCCAAAACTGCCAATTATATTGCTTAGTAATCAAGAGTTTACCATCTTTGACTCGCGCTTTCATCCGTTCAACGCCTTGTTCCGAACCTTCGACCACAACGCTGAAAGTATCGGCTTGGCGAATGAAAATATTGGCACCTAATTCGGCTTCAATGGCGGCGAAGTCTCGTAAATCAAGTTGTTCTGAGATGTCGTTGTCTCGTCTTTTCTCTCTATTTTGTGCAAAAAAAGAGATGGCGACCATTAGAAAGGTGAGTAAAAGTCCTATTTTTTTCATGACAAAGTTCTTTATTTGAATTGATGAACTGATTTTCATAAAAGACATCTGAAGAAGGCTTTTCCCCTACAACAATTTTCAAAAAACAAAAAAAACATAGAAAATGGGTAAAAATTTTGTTATAATCGCTTTGCTTTTAGCCCTTGCTTTGGGGATATATAGTGTTAAATGGTGGTTTGGAAATAATGACCGTCAGACGCAACAAGAGTCGCAAGTCCTTCTGGAACAGGTAAAAGCGGTGACAAAACTGGTTACTACTGAGGGGTATTTTTCAGAAATTTTTAGTGAGGTGGATACCAAATCCTATTTCGGATTTCCATCTACAAAAAAAGTTTTGATAAAAGTAAAAGCTAAGGTATCGGCTGGGTTCAATCTGGCAAATATGAAAATTGAAGCCGACCACACCACTAAAACCCTGCGTTTAAGCAATATTCCCGCGCCTGAAATCATCAGCATTGAGCCTGAAATCAGCTATTACGACATTGCCAACGGCGTTTTTAATACATTTACAAATGAAGACTACACGCGTCTGAACAAACGAGCTGTGGAAGTCGTGCGCGAACAAGCCTTGAAAAGCGATTTTATGAATAATGTGAATGAACAAGGCAAAAAGAACTTTGATGCGTTACGCATACTGGCAGAGAGTATGGGTTGGAAGTTTGAGATTGTAGGGAGTAGTTTTGCGAATTAAATTCGTGTAGGCTGTTTTGAAAAATGGCTGTATTGTTGTGGCAAGCGAACAATACAGCCATTTTTTAATATAACAATTCAACAATTTTACTGCTGCTGAAAAACGTAACGAATAATATTTGCCCCCATTTCCAAGGCTTTTTGGCGCAATTCTTCGGGGTCTTTATGCACATCGTCCCAGCCATCGCCTAAGTCAGATTCATAATTATAAAATGCCACAAGGCGACCTTGCCACATCAAACCATAACCTTTTGCTGGTTTGCCGTCGTGTTCATGAATTTTAGGAATGCCATTTGGGAACTCATAACGCTGATGATAAATAGGATGCGCATAAGGCAATTCAGTGAGTTCCAACTCAGGAAACACCTTTTTCATAGCGGGACGGATGAACGGATCCATGCCATAATCATCATTAATGAACAAAAAGCCACCTGCCATGAGGTAATTCCGCAAGTTTTCAGCCTCTTGATTCGAAAAAACAACATTGCCATGCCCTGTCATGTACAAAAAGGAGTGATTGTAAATATCGGCACTGCCGACCTCAACAGTCGCATAATCCAGCTCGAAATTTGTTCCTAAATTTTTATTACAAAACGCTGCTAAATTCTTCAACGAATTGACATCGTTGTACCAATCACCACCGCCGCTGTACTTCAAAAGAGCCAGTTTTAAGGTCGGATTATCCATTGAAAATGAAAGTGTTATGAAGAAAATAGACGTTAAAAATAGAATCTTTT
>JANMJN010000978.1:0-2285 GCA_031371355.1 Saprospiraceae bacterium | reverse complement strand
CCTCTAAGTGCGCTTTCTGAACGATGTCATATAAAGCAATATTTGGGTCACTAACTTCTTGCATGGTAAAATCTGCATCTTCGCCTTGCTCATTCCTTTGAAACACACTATAAATTGTCAATGCCGAAATAAGCAAAACGGCAAGCCCCATTGCGGCGTATTCTGTTGCCTCCTTCAAATCTCGCCAACTGGAAAGTTCTGCCGCCCCGATTTCTTCTTGCCATTCCAATTCAAATTCAGCATCAAAATCGCCTCCCACTTTCAACTTGACACTCGATTTGTGTCCTGCCGCAGTCAAGCAAACTACTATTGCCTCTGCCAGAAATGCGCCGTAAGTGCGTGAAATGCCAGAAATACCGCCTTTCAATTTGTCAAGATGAAGTTTACCCACAGATTTCATAGTTCAAAGTTAGGTAGTTTTAAGTAATCTTTTCTCTTTTTTAATCCCGAAAATTCGCATATGCGTCAACCATAAAAATACTCATATAATACTTGCGAGTCGTTGAGCCTTTTTCTTTTATCGTAAGCGCAGTAATATTGGACTTTATGAATTAAAGATTGCAAGTCGTCGTTCAAAAAAGCGTTGATTACATCGTCAAAAAAGAGCTTGACATAATCAGCAAATTTAAAAATAGATAACCAGCGTTGGTCATTTTGTTTATTATGTAGCATTTTATCAAAGAAATAATCAAACCACTGCACAAAAAACAAGGTGATAAAAAGTAATAAAAGATAAAAACTAATCACCGCTCTTGGATAAGTCATACCTGTTGTTTGAAAAATATGGTTAAAATGGAAATGCGATTTCCATGTTTTAAAAATAATTTCAATACGCCACCTCATGCGATAGACCTTTGGTAAGTCACAAGGTTGCCAAATGGACAAAGATACATTGGTTACAAAAATAGCCCAACCTAACAAAAACATAGAAGAATCGGTGTTTTTTTGTCTTTTATCTCTATTGAGATTGGCTTTTCGTCGTCTTTCATCTGCCACAGCTTGAGGCAGTTTAATAGCGACAAATCGGACGGGCAATTTTTCCTTTGCACCCATTTGCACCCATATATCTACTTGATTGAGTCCTTTTTTCTCGCAACTTGACAAATAATCATACAAATTAAGCGGTTTTGAGGGTTCAGAAGGTAGATAAATAAGAATATCAGAGCGTAAACGCGACAAAAAAAAGGCATCTAATGATATAACCGCTTTAAACGATTTTATAACAGCATACCCTAAATCACGAATCAATAAATCACCTTTTTTCAATAAGGAGACAATTTCAGAAGCGTGTTTTTGGTCATTATCCCGATAACTTTGCAAACTTATTTTTGCTAAATAGTGAGATTTAAGGTTTATACACACTTGTAAACGAGCCGTTGCTCGTTCTTTTGCCCGTGAATAACTTGATTTGAAATACTCACTCAGATTGTCGGGTAAGCTAATACAGGTACTATCTTCTATATACACATTTGTAAAAGAGGATAAGAGACCACTTTTTGATTCCGAATAAGGAGTTGTTTCTTGTAAACGCTTACTTAACACACTTAATAAGAGCTGTTCGAAGAAATGAACTAAGGACATCTGTAGTTTTTTCGACAACCCTTGTTTGGATAATAAAAAACCGCCTTTACTACTTATGTGCATTGCCCAATGATTTAAACTATTGCCATTTTTTAACAGCATTAGGATAAAACCGTACACAAAAGACGATAATGTGATTTTTAGCTTTTTTGATTTACTAAAAATACAGTCGGACGGCAAACTTGTTAAGTTGCTTAAATATTTTTCTTCTTTGCTTTGCCATTGTTCTGACAATTTTTCTTCGTTAATTTGTCCCATGAGTTGTTTAGTTAGTTATAGTGGATGGATGTGGAAAACCAAAACTATACTTTTTCTAAGCAACTCTATTTTTTTTACCCTTTTTTTTATGAAAACACTAAAATTTAAAGATTTTTTCACTACGTGTATATCAGCCTTTTACACTTATAAAAAAAAATGGTTGACGCATATGCGACCCCAGAGGGGAGTCCGCTTTGGGATTGGGGAGGCAGACTCCCCTCTGGGGTTGGGGGCTATTTCGTCACGCTTTTTTCCCATTTCGTCACAGCTTCACTTCAAATCATCACCTTTTTTTTGCAGTAGCGGTCAATTATCTGACCTTGTGAAAAAAGGTAGGCAATGGCAATCTTAGACTTAGGTAAAATCATCTTTAACAAGACCATTATTGGTATCACTTGCGCCCATTGCGGCGGAGATTTAAAACAGCTGCCTAAAATACCGATTTT
>JANMJN010000928.1:0-1865 GCA_031371355.1 Saprospiraceae bacterium | reverse complement strand
ATTGCGGGTGTTTCTGCTGCTGGCGGCGCATAAACAATTGGCGGCGGCGTTGCACTACCTTTGCCCGTGGCAGCACCGATACCCGCGCCGATTTTGTCAGCATTGCCTAAAATGTCTAAGATCCACTTTGGCAATCCGTTACTTGTTGTTGTATTGTTCTTTTCCTTTGCCTTGGCATTAGCCTCATCAAAAGCCTTTGCTTGTGCTGCTGGCATACACATTGGCGAAGTAAGCGGCGGAAAAAATTTCTCTATTTGACCTTTTGGACAACTCATTGTTTTGTGTTTATTTTTTGAAAAAAAGAGATTCAGGCATTAACCCAAAACTCATAATGTAAAATGCGGCTGGTCGGCAATATCGCTGTTTTTGGGGCGAATGACCATACGCGGTTTTTGGTTTGGTTCACACATATTCACAATCTTTTCAATAAATTGTGGATAGGTTAAATTTTCATCTGATAGATGTGTTTTCAACATTGCGGCTGTAAATAAGCCGTTTTTGTCACCATCCCATGCTGTTTGATTCTTTTGACACGCCATCAAAATCACTAAATTTTGATAGCCGTTCATATTGATATTCGATTCACAAATACCTTTTTTGATGTCTGTTAGTGATTCAGTAGGCAAATTAATTTGAATGTCTTTTGGCATTGCCTTCGCTATCAAGTTACCGTTTGAGATACCGAGCATATTGCGGTCAAAACCGCCTGAATGACAACAATCGAGACTTAAAACCACATTCACGCCTTTCGGCAGTCCAGCGATATGATTCAACATTTCAAAATCTGCCATTTGCCCGTCGTACAAGCAATAGGTTTCAAGGCTGCGCTCTGCATCATTTTTAGTTTGTCCACCATGACCTGAGTAAGCAATCCAAAGGGTATCACCTTTTTTCAAATCCAATTTCAAGTTCTCAAATACACCTCTTACGGCATCTGTGTTGGCTTTTTTCTCCAAAAATGTTTGAACATCAAAGCCGTTTTGTTCTGCCAACCTTGCCAATTGCTTAATATCGTTCACTGCGCCATTCAATCGCCCATCCCATCCATTGTAGGCATCAATATTGACGGCATTTAAGCCGATACCAACAAAATATCCCTTATTTTGTCCTTTTCTCATAGAATGTCTTTCGTTTTTGTGTTTTTCGTCGTCGTCGTCGTTATCAAAAATACTGAGGGGGTGCAAAATGTCGTCTGAGTCCAAAGTCTCAACCTTTTTTGACATTCGTGTATAGATTTTTTCGCCGAACATACCACCCATTGAAGCGGCTGCAATTGACCACGAACCATGACCACCAAAAAGGTCAACCAAGTAACCGAGTAAAGTGCCAAACAGCACACAAAAAGCAGCCTCTAATATCGCATCGCGCAATTCACCCATATTGCGTCGAATACGCATCAAAAACGTGATGATTGCACCTGTCAAGGATGCAAAAAAAGGCGGTGCCAGGTTTACCAGTACCATAATAAAATCATCTAAGGTTCTCATACTATTTATTTTTTGGGCAAAACGAGCGATAGAGCGATTTTAAAACCACGTATCACACGTTGCCAAAATTTAGGCTTTTTACCCGTTGCAGCAATGGGGGCGTTCAGTTCTTCACGCTTTTGTTTGATGTCGGTCACGATTTTGTCGTAACCACTTTCTGCAAAAAGTTGGTTCAATCCGTCCACAATGTCGCCTGTGTTTTGGGCAGCTTCTTCGCCCAATTTGCTTTTCACATAGTCCATTACAGCCGTCCAGCCTTTTTCCACACCACCTAAAAGCAGTGAGAAAACAAAGTTTGCCAACTCCTGAGACTTGAACTTGTCACCTAAATATTTTTCCCACAAAACCGCTAATATGTCACCGATGCCATTCCAACCC
>JANMJN010000892.1:0-1956 GCA_031371355.1 Saprospiraceae bacterium | reverse complement strand
AACAAACGCTTGGCGTGTTCGGGTGTCAAAATGATGCGGCTTTTGACGCGTGCTTGCGGCACATTAGGCATCATACGTACAAAATCTATAACAAATTCTGTATTGGAATGAGAAATTATCGCCAAATTAGAATAAATGCCTTCTGCAATTTCTTCTGGAAGTTCGATATTGATTTGACCTGGGTCTGGAACGGGTTGATTTGTCATCTAATTAATAATTTAATCAATTTAAGGAATAAAAAAGTTGCTTTTTAAACGCCGTAAAACTAATAAAAGTTGCTGTATTTATATGAATAAAAAAGCGAAACCTTAGTAAAAAGACTTCGCTTTGAATATTTTAAACATTCATTTTATTCTTAAAAGACTTCGATTTGAATCATTCAGAATTTACTCGAAATGAGTACATTTACCAACTCATATCATCGTCATCAATATCATTTTTTTTGAAAACTATCGCTTTGGGTTCTTCCTTTTCCCCATTCGTATCGTTGTCGTTTTCGTCTCTCAACCGTGCCTCATATTCCTCTTGACGACGTGTAAACTCATCGTAATCATACTGCGGCATAAGCTCAGTTTTGATGTACTTAATCGTCTCTTCGAGCGATTCAATGAAACGGTTAAAGTCTTCCTTATAAAGAAAAATTTTGTGCCGTTCGTAGCCCCCGTCCATTCGGCGGCTACTTTCTGTTAAGGTGAGGTAATAATCTTCTCCTTTGGTTCTGCGAACATCAAAAAAGTAAGTTCTCCGTTTTCCTGCGCGGACTTTCTTTGAATAAACACTTTCAAATTTCCGCGATTGTCTCTCATTATCCACTTCTTCCCTGTTTTGGTTGAAAAATTTATGAAAAGATAAATGTTATGACTAGAGACAAAAGTAAATCAATTGTCTGAATATTTAACCCTCACACCAAAACTTTCATACTAAAACAGCTTAATCCCTTATTCTTATTTGTATAAAAAGTTGATTTTCAGTTTTTTATCTTGCAATTTCCTTTGTTGAAAATTTTTAATTTTTTTTACAAAAAAGGAGTTTCTATAAAAAGCCATCTCTTTTCACTTCACATAAAAACAAGAAACGACAATTTTCAATACCCTAAAATAAGCTCTTCTCATTTTGGAATCGTGGAATCTGAAATTCTGACACTGCCTCAAAGCTTATGTTTTTCAATCATCTCCAACAATTCATCGCGATAGTTTTTACCAATAGGCAAGTGTTTTGGTGCGCCTTTTTCAATGACCTCAACCATATTCCCTACAATAGCATGAATTTTATCAATACCAACAATAAATGAACGGTGAACACGTACAAATTGAGCAACAGGCAGTTTATCTTCCAAACTTTTCATCGTTTGTAGCGAAATGATACGCCCCGTTTCAGTTCTGATGATGACATAATCCTTCAAGCCTTCGATATAAAGTATCTCCGAAAACTTAACCCTTTGTAGCTTTTTGTCCGCTTTCACAAAAATATAATCGGGTTTTGCTTCCGCTACCCCCTCAGTATGTGACCCATTTTTAACCTCTTGATGATGCAATTCATACTGTTCGCTCGCTTTATTCACGGCTTTCATAAACCTATCCATCGAAATTGGTTTCAAAAGATAGTCAATGGCATTCAACTCAAAGCCTTCAACAGCATATTGCTGATAAGCCGTTGTGAAAATGACCATAGGCGGCGTTTTTAATGTCTTCAAAAAATCAATGCCTGTCAATTGTGGCATTTGAATATCAAGGAACATCAAATCAATATCATTGTTTTTTAAAGCTTCATTGGCTTCAAAAGCATTGTTGCAGCGTGCTACAAGCTCCAAATTATGCATTCGAGAAACATAAGTTTCCATGACATCCAATGCCAAAGGTTCGTCGTCAACGATGATTACTTTCATTTTTTTACTTGTTAATTGTTATTTCTTAATTGTTTTATTCCACAATATAAGGGCTATTGGCTATTGACCAA
>JANMJN010000890.1:0-8042 GCA_031371355.1 Saprospiraceae bacterium | reverse complement strand
AGTCATCGGAATTAAGCCTAATTTTGTCCTTTTTCCAAAAAACATATACCCAGTTTCTAAATTTGGATGCCGTTTGAAAGGATACCGCCAAACCGATGAGCCAATATATTCAGGTTTATAATCGCCAAAAACAAGGCTGCGAACTTTTGAATTAACGCCATCCGCCCCCACGACGAGTTGGTATGACCCCTCAGTACCATCGGTAAATTTTATACCTACACGAGTGTCTTCGTTTTCAATTTCCGAAACGGTCAAACCCATTCGGAAAGTTACGCCATTTTCAACAGCCGCTTCATAAAGGATATCGTGCAGAATCTTTCTTGAAATCCCATTGTGTACCGGATAATGCGCCATGGGTGGATTACCAATCTCTGCAAATGAAAACCCTGTGGGTGCACACATTTTCACTTTGCCATAAGGTGACCCTCGACGTATCGTTTCATCTGCTACACCAATCGCATCTAAAGCGCGCAAGGCATTTGCCTGTTGGATAATACCTACGCCATAGACATTGAATTCTTTATTGATTTCTACAATTTCGGCTTCAATACCAGCACGACGCAAGGCGATGCCCAGTGATAAACCACCAATGCCACCACCTACAATAAGGACTTTTTTAATTGACGACATTTATCTTGTTGTTTTAGTTTTATTAAAAATGATATATTTTATATTTTGGATTGCGTATCTATCCGTAGTCTTCTATCTTTTAAAAAAGCTTAATTCGATACCACTACCAATAGGTAATAAAACAGAATCAAAATTGTGCGTATCTCTTACTCGATTGCGATATGCTTCGGTTTCTGATTGCGAATGCGGGGGAAAAATCATATTGTCAGCCAATACCCAAGCCCCTTTATTAAGTTTTGCGTAAAACAGATCGAAACAAGGAACATATAATTCTTTCCAAAGGTCTAAGAGTACAAAATCAAATTGCTCTTTTGCTTGATTTATCGTTTCCAACGCATCGCCTACCCTAATATCTACATAAGCCGAAAGACCTGCTTTTTTCAACATTTTCTCAGCATAACCTGCCTTTTTCGCATCATTTTCTAACGAAATGACTAAACCGTTATTGGTTTTTGCAGCCTCTGCCAACCATATTGTGGAGTAGCCATAAGATGTTCCAATTTCCAATATCGTTTTAGCTTTCGCCGATTTTGTCAAATTATTTAAAAAAATAGCGGTTTCTATGCCCACTGAAAGCAAAAACTCATCACGCCGCTTCATACCTTCTGATTTGTCTAAAGATTTCATGAGGGCATCTTCTGTTTCTATCCGCTTGTGATAATATGTTAAAACAGCGTCTATATTTTTGTCAAATTTGAGCATCATTTAAATTTATTTTAAGGCTCTTCCTCCATCAACCGGAATAATTGAACCCGTTGTGAAAGTCAAATAAGCAGCTACCGCATAAACCGTATCCGCCACATCTTCGGGTGTCGCAAAACGATTCAACGGTGTCGAATCCATTTGCATTTTCAAAAAAGACGGGTCAAAATTCTTCGTATATTCACCTTCAACGAAACCCGGCGAAACAGAAACGACCCGTATATTGGGTGCTAAAGCTCTGCCAAGTGAACGGGTCATGGAGTCAATAGCCGCTTTTGATGCACAATAGGCAACATTACTGCCCATACCAATTGTAGCTGCAACAGATGAAATATTGACAACAAGCCCCCCCTCAGTATGGAGCAAGTTTTTACATGCCCGAATCATCGCAAAAGTGCCTCTGACATTGGTTTGCATGATTTTATCAATCCATTCATCGCTCAATCCGTCCAAATCATCATGTGGCACAGGCGTTGTAATACCTGCGTTATTGACTAAAATATCTAACTTTCCGTATTTATCTTTGATAAAAATAGCTAAAGCTTTGAGTTTTCCTGCATCTGTTGTTGGCGCGTGAAAAAGGCTGTGATTACTCCCCCTCAGTATTTTCACCAAATTTTCAGCTTTTTCTGCATTTGAATTATAGGTGACAATAATATTTGCGCCTTCTTCCGCTAATTTTTTACAAATAGCTGAACCGATTCCACCCGCACCTCCTGTAACTAAGGCTATTTTATTTTTTAGCGATTGAGCCATTTTTATTCGTATATTTTTTCTGCAATCCAATCGTACATATTAAACGACTTCGTGAAATCATCTACCGAGCAGTGCGCTGAGCCACTTTCATCTTTTGGCACAATCTCCATAACATGTTCACAAGTAAGGGCTTCATTCACTTTATAAGCATTTTCCACAAAATTCTGACGGTCGTCTTCGCCGTGCAAAATGTACGTCGGGCATGTTATTTTTTCAGCAACGCCCTCTAATGTGAAGTTTTTCAATTTTTCACGTGCTTCTGTCATGTCATTAGCCCCAACAATATGCTGCACAATTTCGGCTAATGGATGATTGTCAGGACGATTTTTCCAAATATCATAATATGACCAAACCGCACCGAATATCATACACACCTTAAAACGGGGTTCAAAAGCCGCACAACGAGCTGCCATATAGCCGCCCATTGACACCGCACCGATGCCTACGCGTGAGATATCAACTTGATCTTTCAAATGTTCAATCACCCAATCCAAAACGGCTGTACCCGCTACATTAAAATCATAGCGTGTATGAAAGTGATTGAGCCTCAAAGATGCGCCTTGACCAGGACCGTCCATCGTCAGCATGGCAATGCCACGTTCATTGAGGTGCTGAGCGATACCAAAATACAGTTCCTCTGCCAAACTATCTAAACCACCGAACATTATCATCAATGGCGGATTTTTAACGCCACTGGGTTTGAATAAATAACCGGGTAGAAATGAGCCTTCAAATGGCACTTCTACTTGTAGCGGTTTTTCATCAAACAGATGAATGGCTTTTATGAAAGCCTCACGGCACTTCAGATAGTAAGGAATTTTACGTTCATCGCGTAAATTCATAAAAAACTCACTGGTGCGGAGGTAGTTGAAAGCCCTAAGATAAGTTCTACGGGCAGAAACACGATGTCCATTTTTAGCATAGTTTTCTGCTAAATCATAGACTTTATCGCCCATTTTGACCCATGCTTTATTAAAACTTTCACGGTTGGCAGGGTCTATTTGACCAGCCACTTCTAATATTTCGGCAAATTCGCCACCGCCATAATGCGCCTGTGTTAAAGCGCGATTGACTTGATAAGAGGGCATATATTGCCCTGGGAAGTAATGCCACATAATTTTTTAATGATGAATGATGAATGATAAATGATGAATTAGAAGAGATAAATGTTCAATTTTTTGTACAAATACTGAGGGGGGTAGTATGCCCCATTTATCATTCATAATTCATCATTAGTTTTAAACGTCTGCGGGTTTTACGGTACCATCTTCCGATAAGCCCAATTTTTTACCTTTACCCATTTCAGCAAACGGATTGGCACTACCCCAGGCATCGTTTGGATTCTCTTTTAAATAGTGAACATCTAAATGGTCGGGTGCAAAAACGAGTCTTGCACAGGCATAATATTCAAACAAAACACCACTACCTGGGTCAATGATATAGATAAAAAAGCCTTCGTCTGCCTTGTGGCGCGTCGGTGAACCCATAACACTTTTGTAGCCTTTTTCGAGAAAATAGTCAATGGCTAAAAGTACCTCTTCACGACTATCTACATTGTAGCAAATATGGTTGAGAACGCCTTCATTTTCACCAATATTCGGGTCAGTGAAAACGGCAATATCGTGTGACAGATTACCTATCGTCCAAAGACCACCGATAGGCGGAATTTCATCGCTGATGCGGATTTCATCAGGATTTTTCAAGCCCATACCTTGCCAGAAGGCTTTTTCATCGGCATATTTTCCTTTTGATACCATATAAGTCACGTGGTCAAAACGACGAGGGTTTGCTCCTTTTAACCGATTACTTGCATAACGGTCGGCATAAATACTGCCGTTTTCGCCTTTTTCACGCAACCAAACGACATCCCAAAACACCTCATGGGTATGTCCCTCGGGCGATTTGAAACGGTAGGCTTTGCCATGTCCCAAGTCGCCGTCGTGCCAACCGAGACCTGCGCCAATACCTTCCAAATATTGAACAACATCTTCCAAAGCTTCGGGACTATCCGCCCGCCAGCCCAAATGCCCTAAGCCGGATTTTTCACTTTGGGTTAATTTAAGTGTGTGGTGAAAATAATCACCCCATGCCCGAAGATAGACAGAGCCTTCTTCTCGTCCAGTTTCATCCATACCGACTACATCACGGAAAAACCCAACGGATTTATCCAAGTCGGTGGTTAAAACCTCAATATGCGCTAATTGGGAAAAATAATGTGGATTGCGTGCCATTGTATTGAATATTGTATTTTATGTAAAATAATTTAGTGCAAAATTGACCATATCCAAAATAATATTGTAGGCAAAAAGAATTAACTTATATGCAATATCAATCCATATTTTTCACAGTGAAGCGGAATCGGTGGGACAATTGCGCTTGACTGTAATCATTCAAAACGCATCAGGGCGCAATATTTTAACCGCTAAATAAAAAGCCGCTTTGATACTTGGATTTTGCAGATTTTCGCTCACTAATTTATTGGCGTCATAGATAGTTGACAAACCTGCTCTTTGAATATGCTCTATAGCCTCTTGCTCCAGTGCCTTATCCGCAGCAATCAACGCTAAAATGCGTTTTTCTTCTATTAAAAAAGCTTCCTTTCTTTTTTCGTTGATACTCTGTAGTTTTTCAAGTTCTTTCTGTTGTAGTTCTTGGGTTCGCTGTTTGGCAATCGCTTGTTTTTGGCTTTGCTCCTCTTTTTGAGGGGCATCTTTGTAGTGATCTTGAACGGCTTTGACAAAGAAGCCTGCCAAATTTTCAATTTTCCCCGTTTTTCGAGCTTTTTCTGTCACTTTCACGGCTTCTCGAATGTCCCCCTCAGTATGTGATGCGACTAAATTAGAAAATACTTTCAAACCAACACCAAATTGACTAACCACTATTGGAAACAATTCGGTCATGAGTTTTTCCTGTACATCAGTTGCATCAAGGTTTATAGCTGTCTGTGACGTCGTCTGTGGCAACAGCTGCTTGAGATCACGCTCCTTTTTTGCATTTTTTTCCTGTAAATAAAATATGATGGATGTTATTTTTTTGCCTGTTTTAACTTCTGAATAAGTAAAACTGATATTTGTATTCTCTGCAAGTTTCGTTTGGGCTTCGTTCAAAATGTATGTCTTAAAAGGTCCATATTGCTCATATTTGTCTGCAACACCCAATTTTTTCTTCAATTCTTCTAAATCATATTGTACTTTCTTTTCTGCTTTCCACAGATGCGAGGTCAATAATTGATACAATCGAACACTTGTTGGCGTTTTCAATAACTTAAAAATATCTAAATCCAAAATCGTAAAATTATCCTTCAATTGCAAAAGTGAAGGTTTCAACTCTGGCGGAAACGTCAATGAAATATACAAAGCATCGTTCTCATCGGGTTCGTCTAAGCGATGAACACTTGACACAAGGTGTGTATCTACGGCTATCTTCTTCCCTTCTTCGTTGGCATAATAGATGGTTATTCGCCTATCTAAAAGCCTTTGTGCCGCTTCAACAACATACTTGTAGCTATGACCGCCTTTTCTAACATTCAAGTCATCTAAAATCTCTTTGATGTAAATTTTGTAATGTTTGAAATCGGTATCTTCTGGGTCTATCATCGTACACATTTTCGAAAATATATACATTTCCCAATGCGATAAGGAATCCTTATAATGGGCTTCAACCAATCTGTTTGAGTGGACAAATGTATTTTCTGAATGTCTTAAAGCATTACCGCCGCGCTTTTTTTTAGTGGACATTTTCTAATCATTGAGTTTAAAGATTAAAAATAGGCTACAAAGCTAATCTTTAATACAAAAGATTAGAAAATAATTTTCGATTTAATCTTTCAAAAAAATGAAATCGTTTTAACCATTAAAATCGCTATTTTCATTACAAAATCCAGCTTCAGATTGTGTACATTTCCTAATAGTTGTATTTAAAAAGAGAAGATTAGAAAATAGTTCAAATCTTCTGAATAAATCAAAAAAATGCATTTCGAGGGGTAATTTGTAGCAATAAATATGACTATAGCTTTAAAACAAGGATAATACTACCATTTTCAGGATAAGGAATAGTCTCATGTGAGGGGAATGTACATTTCCTAATAAGAGAATGTACATTTTCTAATATTAAGGTGTACATCTTCTAATTTCAAAGCGTACATTTCCTAATACAAGCATGTATATTTTCTAATCTTATGTTGTACATTCTCTAATCTTACTGTTTGTAATGTATTGAAATACAATGTTTTGCAAGGTCTCCAATAACAAATACTGTTAAATATTTTTTAAAACAAACAAAACTAAAAAGCTTGTTGCATTTATATAAAGAGATTCATTCCTTTAGTTTTGTTTAAAACCCCTACTTTGCGCGATCTCCCCCTTTGAGGTTATGAGTTGCCAGATATAACACATAACCAGTAAGTAACCCATTTCACTTATGTGCTTCTCTATAAAATTCAATAATGTGATGCAAAGCTTCTTTTTGGGTAAATTCAGTTTCGCCCTCCATACGACGGGAGCGAACGATGTCTTTAATGAATTGTAAATCTTCAGTAAGTATAACAAAAGTTTGTCGTGTTGTAACGGATTCAGTACTTCTTACTGAGGGGGTCTCTTCTTTTGCGGGCGCATTAGAAGTGAAAAGTCCTGTCAGCCCAGTACCACCAATTCGGACATTATTATTGCTTATATTATCAAATTTCTTAGCCATGATTTTAAGATTGAGAGCGTTGCAAAATTTCTTTTACTAATTCAGCATAGTCTGTTGCGCCATTACTATCTGGGGCGTACTCAAAAATATCTTTCCCATTTGAAGGTGCTTCTGCAAGTGCGACATTGACCCGAATGACGGTATTGAAAAGGACATCGCCAAAATATTTACTGACTTCCTCTCGAATGCTTTTAGTCAGCGTCCGAGACTTGTTGTATTTTGTTAAAAATACACCACCAATTTTTAGTGCTGGATTGGTGTTCTCTTTAGTCAAGTCAATGGCAAAAACAATGCTATCCAGTCCGCGATAAGCTAAAAATTCAGCTTCTAATGGAATAATCACTTCGTCTGCTGCCGTCAATGCATTAACCGTTAATAGCCCAAGTGACGGGGGGGAATCAATAATGATGAAGTCATATATTGATTTTAGCGGTTCGATAAGTTTTCGTAATATGGATTCGCGGGACATCATGGCAGAAATCTCAATTTCCGCTTTAACTAAATCAAGCGACGAAGGCACGACATCGAGGTTGGGTTTGACCGAATAAATCGGCAATGCTGTCCTTTGTGTGATAGATGTATAAATATTGGGAACTTGCCGAACAAGTCCAAATGATTCACTCAAATTACATTGTGCATCAATGTCTATGAGTAACACTTTAGCTCCTGCCAATGCGAGTCCTGCCCCAATGCTCACAACAGATGTCGTCTTCCCTACCCCACCCTTGTGGTTGACAATGCAAATAGTTTTCAAAATAAAAAATTGTTTATGAGTTGTATTAATTGTGTGAGTCGTATTACTGACGCATAAAGGTAATGCAGTATTACTTAATAACCAAGGAATGAATGCACAATTTATTTTTTGAATTATTGGGTGTACTATTTTATTTGGTAATATGGGTTATGTGCCATGCTTGGGTGTTTGTGTTTCAAAAGTAGAGTGGGAGGGATAGGATGTTAATCTCAAATCATTGTTTTAGTTGATTTTAAGCCGATTTATTATTCTTAACTGTGAATGGACGAGCCAGACCAATATAATTCCTCTGTGAGTATTTCAAAAGTGGTCTTTATTATTGGGCTTACTTATGTTCTCTGTATGAGTTTTATTACTTGTGTTATTGTTGTGTATTATGTTTTTTTTGTTCTTTTTATTACTGATGTTACTCGTATGATGAATGTAACCGAGTAATAATTATTTTATCGTGCGGAGGCTCCATATTGCAGTAGGAGCCTCCGCTTTTCATCATTAAAAGCCGTTTGTT
>JANMJN010000883.1:0-3300 GCA_031371355.1 Saprospiraceae bacterium | reverse complement strand
GCACTCCTATCCATTATCACAAATTTATTTTTTTTTTTTTGTACACATTTTTTTGGGGTTTTTCGACGTTTTTTAACTTTTTATTTTCATTCAAAAATCCGCCAAACCAAGCATAATCAGCCCAATCAGTGGTCTAAAAATAAATATTAATGAACAATGACTTCGTGTGATGTATGAATAAACCGCCGACTTGCTTCCCGCAAATTTGTGAGTGCCATAAAAGTTGCCCCAAGCGTGCGGGGTATAGCGAGCCACATAGCCCGGTTTTCTACTGCAAAATAATGTTTGGGCATTGCCAAAACAAAAGATAAAATATTGATAATCAATGCGCTAAATGCAAAAACTGCCATTGTGCCATTCTGGAAAACCACATTTGAAAGACTCATAAGCATCAAAGCAAATGGCAAAATCAAACGGGGTGGCAAAGCCATTTGTATGGCTTTATTGAAATGGTCGAATTGACCCCTCAGTATAAAACGCATAAATGCCGACGGTACGAACAGTTTAGCATAGCGAAATTGCGCAGCAATCCAACGACTTCTTTGTTTAGAAAACTGTTTTGAGTGACATACTTTTTCGTCATAAACAATGGCTTCAGGATCGTAATTGAGTGTAATGCCTAAGAGAGTAAGGCGCAATTCTATCTCTTTGTCGAAGCCCCCGATTGCCTCAATTTGCGGCATGATGGTTTCAAAAAGATTATAATCAAAAGCCATGCCCGAACCTGCCAAACGAACAGATAAACCTAATGCGCTGTGTCCATTACACAAAATATGGTTGTTGATGTCTTCACTTGCCGCATCGAGTAAAGCAATGCCCGTCTGACCGTTTTTAGCGGCACGGCGACCTTGTAATGCGACTATGTTTTCCTCAAAACGGGCATTGACGCGGCTTAAAAAGTCGGTTTTCATCACATTGTCGGCATCGAGGATGACAGCAATATCAAATTGGCTGGCATCTATCGTTTTGAGTGCCACGTTCAAAGCCTTTGCTTTTGTACTTTTCTCAAAAGCCACTTCGACAACTTGAATCGGCATTGACTTCAGCTGAGTGATGGTCGTAGCTTTCAGTTTGTCGGCAATGACAATGATTTCGTAGGCATCTGTTGGGTAGTTCTGCGTCAAAGCGGCTTTAGCAGACGCTAAAATCACCGCATCTTCTTGATAGGATGGTATAAAAACCGCCATGCGTCTTGACCGAGTCACTTTCGGCAATGGTTTGTTTTTGAAAAATCGTCCTGCGGCAGAAAAGACAAATTGATAGACCGCACCCCATGCGAGATAAGCAATAACGATAACGTTAAGAATTGTAAAAAGCAACATAGTTTAAATGGTTATAAGTTATGAAAATGAAGGAGAAATAGCCTCGGAGTATCCGAATACTGATCCAAAGGATTCCTTCGGAAGGAGGGGATTGTCGTAGGTAAGCAGTTTTCTCTTCTTTTTCTTCCAAAAATAAAGGGGTTTGTATTAGGGCTTTTCGGCTTTTCGGTTTTTGGTTGTATTGCTACTGTAATTGGTAGATTTTGAATGGTGGTAAAAACGGTATAAGAAAAACATGTTAAGCAAGTTAGGTCAATAATCACGACTACTTATGTTAAGCTATAGCTTTTGCAGCTTGCTCTTTTGCCAATGCTTCTGCTTCTGCCGTAATATCATCGTCGTACTGAGGGGATAAAAAAATCAATGGAATCATAATGCCCATGAGTATGCCTGTTGGCAATTGGCTATAGACTTGATTGCCATAACTCGCCATCAGGATGCCGCACATCCCACTGTACATGCCCGCTATTTTTGCGCGCAGCACAGGGTCTCGGAGATGCCAAACGACAAATCCGCCTTTGCCAACAAAAAAGCCAAACATGAAAAGATGCAAACTGATGCCAACAATGCCTGTTTCTGCCCATACTTTAACATAATAGCTATCTGTTGCGGTATTGCCCAAGAGACTATAAGGTGCAAATCGGAAGCCCCAAAAGCCTGCTGCACCGATGCCACCACCAAACGGGCGCGTTGCTAAATGACGACCAAAGGTCTTTTGATTTTTGATGCGCACTAAAAGGGAAGCGTCTTCAGGGTTGAAAGCCGTTCTCATGCGGCGTATTTGCTCGACGTTTTGTAAGGCTGTTGTATATTTCAGAAAAACAAAGACACCTCCAGCAATAGTTAAGCCGAGCATCAAAATTTTAAAGTTTTTGCTCAAAAATAAATGGACTAATATGCCGACTGCTGGTACAGCAATTGCGCCGCGTGTTCCAGAGATGCCGAAGCCAACAAAAGTCAAAATGGCGGCAAAACCATAGAATAGCCTGTCTATTTTGGACAAGGGTGCGAAAGCAATGATACCGCACATCAAAGCGAACATGGCTTGCGACGAGCCAAATTGCCCCGCATCGCTGTAAAAAGAAAAGACGCGCAGTACGCCCGCCAACATATGCGTAAAAGCAAAACCTTCGACATAGAGCCAAGCATATTCGGCGGCATCAACACCAAAAATCATTTGGCGTAAGCCCCAAAAAGTGCCAGCTATGGAAAGCCAAGTGGCTAATTTAAGGAAAGAATCCATGTGCTTTCGGTCTCGATAGAGCATGAATACTAAACCAAAAGCCAATAATTGGTAGAAACCGTCGCCGCGCATCGCATAAAACCAACATTCGGGACCGTTGGATTCAGGGTTTATGATTTCGAGAAATACCAAACCGAACCATACGGCTGTTACAATCATTACATCGTTGTTCAAGGGCGACCAATCTTTCTTTTTTACTTGAAAAAGAATGGCAAGCCAAGCAATAAACAGAAAAATGTCAATCAAAAGTCCCCATGACGCATTGATATAGCGTGAAATGCCCGATGCAAAAAAGGATACCCATAGACTTAATATCAACCCAAGTCTTGGGCGAGTAAACAAAAGACCCATAAAGAAAAATACGAGCGGGATGCCCACTAAGGCAATCCCGATTATCAAACCCATTTTACCAATCAATAAGCCCGCAACGACAGCTACAACTGCCATGATGCCAGTTGATTTTAAGCTATTGAGACGTTCTGAACCTGTTTTGGTGTGGATAGGCATATTTTTTTTTATTTTGCTTTTGTGTTCAAAATTTATGCCTAAGCCAATGGGAAGGAGCAATGCTAAATGTCAAAAGCTAAAATTTTAGAGGCAAGTAATTGATATACAACTGTTTATAAAACAGGATATAAGTTTTATTTTTATTTTATGCGAAAGTACCCCCCTCAGTATTTCCATAAAAAAACAGCCGTCGTCCGCAAAAGGCGCGGCGACGGCTGTTTTTTTATG
>JANMJN010000877.1:0-1508 GCA_031371355.1 Saprospiraceae bacterium | reverse complement strand
TTGGTTGTGCCGTCTTGTAAAATTCTTTGCACATAAGACGTATCGGTTTTTGTACTATTTATAAGCGTATCAATTTTAAAAGTTTGTGTAGGGTCAAACGATTTACTGATTTGGTTAATATACCAATTTTCGCTGTAAGATACTGAGGGGGATAAATTGAAATATTTTAAAACTGTAAAATTGACATTTGAACTCAAATTGTGTTTCACACCAAATTTCAAATTATCTAAAACACGCGGAGTCAACAACAAAGAATCCTTTGTTTGTATTTGATTTTGAAGGCTTGAACTATATTGCAAAGCTATTTTTTCGTACCAGCGTTCTGCGCCAACTCTTTCTTTTTGCTTAAAAGGAAAAAGCGTTTGCATCGTAAAATCGAGGTTCGGTAGAGATGCGGTAACATCTCTTGTAACTAAATTTTGCGACAACTGCATACCACCTGACAGCGAATATGGCTTGCCCTGGAATGTTTTTGTAAACGAAATCGAAGAACCTGCTTGGCTCGTTGTGGCTGAATTAAAGTCGTTGCGGGTCACGCTGTTGTAGTTACTCCGCAAAGGATCATTACTTTTTGAGCCACTCAGATTGACACTTGCGTTAAATGACCAATTGGGGTTCACACGTTGGTCTTTCGAATGCGACCAACGGATATTCCAAGAGGGGTCGCGTGACAGCACTGATTTTTCATTTTCTTTAATCGTACTCGCATAACCGACTTCTAAATTGCCTTGATAGCGATATTTTTTGACATAACGGCTATTCGCACGCAGACCCCAAGTGCCTCGTACATATACATCGCCCGTCAAAGTGAGGTCATAATTGTCGGACAAGGGGAAATACCAACCCATGTTTTTTAAACCAAAACCCCAAGTCGGCGAATATTCATAGTCTTTTGGGAAAATCAAACCCGTTTTTTTACCTTGTTTCAAAGGAAAAGCGGCAAAAGGCAACCATAAAGGTGTCGGAATATCGCCAATCACCAAATTGGAAGGACCGACGACAATGAGCTTGTTTGGAATGACTTTTTGCTTTGCTGAAACAATACCAAAATGCGGATGGTCGGCTGAACATGTTGTGAAAATAGCGTCTTTGGAGTAAATAATGTTGTCTTGTTTTTTGGTGGAATCGCCTGTTGAAGCCACAAATTTTGATTTTCCGCCATGTATAAACACGTCATTTTGCTTGGATAAGGCTTCTATAATGATACCTTTTCTTGAAATGAAGTTATAACGCATTTTGTTGGCACTGACATCTTGCGTGCCGTCTTTGAAATTGGGCAAGCCTTTAGGCTTTCCGACACTATCAGGGCGTGGCTCAGCCGTGGCAACACTGTTTTTCATGTCCACTACAATATAAGCTGCGGTCAATTTGAGGTTGCCATAGTTGACATAAGCATCGCCGTAAAGGTGAACGAGGTTGCTTTTATTGTCAAAAAAAAATTACAATAAACAACGAACTAAATAAACAACAAAGTAGTTTTGCACCCGTTTATCAAGCGCATTTTTTTT
>JANMJN010000366.1:0-1870 GCA_031371355.1 Saprospiraceae bacterium | reverse complement strand
GTCAATAATGTCGCTGATGGTAGTTTACTCAATTGCGATGAGATCTCTTTGAAGACCCCCTCAGTATTTTCTTGATTTTGAACCACAAAAACGCCTGGATTTGTACAAAACTGACCGCCACCCAAAGTGACAGACTGTGCCAAACCTGCGGCTAAAGCCTCTGTCTTTTCATTTAAAATTCTGGGCAAAAAGAAAACAGGATTCGTGCTACCCATTTCAGCATACACAGGAATCGGCTCTGGTCTTTTGGCAGCAATATCAAACAACGCTTTTCCACCACGAAATGAACCGGTGAAACTCACCGCTTTTACTGAGGGGTGCTGCACTAACACCTTCCCTACTCTATTGGATGCACCTTGCACCAAGGAAAAAACACCGTTGGGCATTTTGCACTTTTTTACCGCTTTCAAAATCGCGTGACCTACCAATTCGCATGTTGCAGGATGGGCTGGATGCGCCTTAAAAACAACAGGACAACCCGCCGCTAAAGCCGAAACTGTATCCCCACCCGCTGTCGAAAACGCCAACGGGAAATTGCTCGCACCAAACACAGCCACAACACCCAAAGGCATTTGTATCTGCCGAATATCCGATTTTGGCAACGGTTTTCGGTCGGGCTGTGAGTGGTCAATACGTGCGTTTACCCATTCACCACCCCTCAGTAATTGTGCAAAAAGGCGCAATTGTCCCATCGTTCTGCCTCTTTCCCCTTGTAACCGAGCTTCAGGCAATGCTGTTTCTGACATCGCTGTATGAATTAACGTGTCGCCTAAGTTGAGTATTTCATCCGCTATTCTCTCTAAAAATACAGCCCGTTCCACATCCGATTTTTGACGATAAGCATCAAACGCTTGCTCTGCTAATACGACAGCACGACTTATTTCCGCATTTGTTGCTTCGCAAAAAGTGGCGTCAAGTGGCTTATTTGTGTTTGGACTAAAAGCAGAAAATTGCACTTTGCCCCTACCCGATTGGCTTTTGCCTATCAATTGTTTTCCTAAAATCATGATTATTTAAGTATGTAATTGTTTCATTAAATAAGTAAATAAGTATTTGATTATTTAATGAAATGCGTTAAAAAGTATATCCCTAAATACTTACTATATTCTTCAAAACCCCAATATGGTCAATTTCTATCAGAATTTCGTCGCCTGCTTGCAGGGTAAACGGATAATCAGGCACAATACACGTCCCTGTCATCAAATAGACGCCTTGAGGAAAAGTACATTCGCGGGTCAAATATTCAACTAATTCTGTATGACTCCGCTTCATTTGCGAAATAGGGGTTTCACCTTCAAAAACTAAATTGCCGTCTCGAAGAATTTCAAGCCGTATTTTTGCATCCAAATCTATCGGCTTTTCAGGCACATACAAACAAGGTCCTAAACCAGCACATTTGTCATAGACCTTTGCCTGTGGCAAATAAAGTGGATTTTCTCCTTCAATGCTCCTCGAACTCATGTCATTGCCAACCGTATAACCGACAATTTTGTTTGTTGAGGTGATGAATAAGGTCAATTCAGGTTCAGGTACATCCCAAGTTGAGTCTTTGCGGATATTAACAAATCCATTCGTGCCAACTGCCCGATTCGCCGTGCCTTTAAAGAAAATTTCTGGGCGTTCAGCATCATAGACTTTATCATAAAAAGTATCACCTCCCGACGCTTGCGATTCCTCCATTCGTGCCACTTTACTGCGCAAATATGTTACGCCTGCTGCCCAAATCTCTTGGCTTTGAATAGGTGCTCCGATTTTTTGTCCTGCAAACCAAGTGGCGTCCATTGGTTGGTTTTCAGTCGTCAATAATTTCAATCTATCATGAAGATCGTCGTGATTGATAAAATCATCCCAGTTTGCTTGATAAAAAAAA
>JANMJN010000862.1:0-2832 GCA_031371355.1 Saprospiraceae bacterium | reverse complement strand
ACCTGTTGACACTGCCACCGAGCCGTCTGTATAGACATGCACCAACGCCCGCGCTTGATTCATTAATGTTTTAGTAAAAGAAATGCCAAAACAAATAGGCATCAAAGCCATGCCTTTCTTAGTGTATGTGTTTTGTTTATTGAATAAATCTATCTCTTTTCGTGTTTTTTCAAAGTCAAAATGGTCGTTTGCGGCTTGCCAAGACGATTCAGCTTCACTCTCTGCTTTTTGCCCGTACGGAAATTCATCACCTGTTTTTAATAGATTTTTTTGTTGAATGATTGAGGGATTTACGCCTAACGCATCAGCCGCATGAGCAATCGCCGACTCCATCACAAACATCCCTTGCGGACCGCCAAAACCTCGAAACGCTGTATTCGGTGGCAAATGGGTACGACAACTATACGCTATTGCTGAAACATTAGGTACAAAATATGCATTGGTGCAATGAAAAAGCGTCCGTTCCAAGACGGCAGGAGACAAATCGGCAGCCGCACCTGCGTTTTGATAAAAGGTAACTTCGTAAGCCACTATCTTCAAGTTTTCATCTAAACCAATTTGGTAGTCAGCACTATACGGATGCCTTTTGCCCGTCATACGTAAGTCTTCCATCCGATTGAGACTGTATTTGACAGGGCGTTTTGTCAACTGCGTACCCACCGCACACAGAGCCGCCCACGCATTGGCTTGGTCTTCTTTACCACCAAAACCACCACCGAGTCGGGTCACATCCACCTCAATTTGGTGCATCGGCAAACCTGTTACTTTGGCAACAGTCCGTTGCACCGCTGTCGGACCTTGCGTCGAAGAATAGACCTTCAAACCGCCCCCCTCAGTAGGCAGCGAATATGCGCCTTGCGTTTCGATGTACAAATGCTCCTGACCGTTTACATCTGCTCTTCCCTTGAAAATATGTGGGCAAGTGGGAAATACCCCCTTAGTATCACCGAGTTTAAACGCCTTTGGTGGGATTATCAACTCATTTTTGGCAAATGCTATTCGCGGGTCTGTGATGATGTCAAGTGGTTCAATGTCCACTTTTATCTTTTTAACAGCAGCCCTCGCAGCAGCCTCCGTTTCAGCAAGAACCAAAACAATGGGCATACCTTGAAAATGCACATGACCATCAGCCAGCAACGGTTCATCAGGAATGATACCGCCAATTTGGTTTTCACCTATCAAGTCCTGAGCCGTAATGACGCGAACGACCCCCTCAGTATTTTTGGCATTTTGAAGGTCAATCGCTGTCAAAACGCCATGTGCAACAGGCGAATCATAGACCGCCGCAAACAAAGTGCCTTGCTGCAAGGGAATATCGTCGAGATAAATGGATTCCCCCCGGACGTGGTTTATAGCATCTATATTTTTCATGGTCAAGATTTTTCAATTAAAGAAGATTGTAAGATTACTATCTTTACATCAAAAATAGCCAAATTATGAAAGTTTTTCACATCCTTTTTATCTTTCTGTTGCTCTCCTCCCCTGCTTCGGCTCAAATGACGGGTAAGGCGTTGCTTGACAAAACTATTCATTTCCATGACCCGAAAGGCAATTGGTCAAAACTCAATCAGCGTTTTTTGTTGCGGACAGAATCGCCGAACCGCCCTGATTCGGTTACGATTGACTTTGACAATCGCAGAAGTTATTTCCGCCATGCAAATAAAGTAGACGGCAAATTGATTGAACGCATCGTGTTGGATACGGTTGTTACTTGGAAAATTGATGGTCAAACGACTGTTAGTGATGACGACCAAAAGAAATATCGTTTAACCGCAGACCGCATTAAGCGGCAACGTGATTACTACACCTACCTCTATGGCTTACCAATGAAACTACGTGATGCCGGGACAAAAGTAGCAGATGAAGTGAAAAATGATACATTCAACGGCAAAACATATCTCGTGCTAAAAGTAGATTATGAGGCTCAAATTGGTAAAGATTCATGGTTTTTTTACATCAATCCAACAACTTTTGCGATGGAAGGCTACCGTTTTTACCACAACCGAGAGCCGAATGATGGTGAGTTTATCGTTTGCGATGGGTTAATTGAAATGCAGCAGATGAAAATTCCACGCCGCCGTCTTTGGTATTTTAATAAAGACAATAAGTATTTAGCAACTGATTTTTTGGAAAAAACAGAGCCGTTGAAGTAGTTACGTTGTAAAAAACGCTTCAAAATGCGCTTTAAAAAGCTGTCTCGCCAATAACCTTTTATAGTCTACTGAACCACGAACATCTGAAATCGGGCTGATTTCAGATTGCAATATGCTGTTGACTTCATCAAACCACCCCTCAGTATTTGTGCTGTTTTTTGCCAATAAAAACGCTGATGTTTTTTGCAAATACAAAGGAATCGGTGCTACGCCACCCATTGCCACGTGCGCCTCAACAATAATATTGTTTTCAATTTTCGAGTAAATAGCCGTATTTACGCTTGCTATATCGAGGTGTGTGCGTTTGCAAACTTTTTCAAAATTGAAATAACTGTTCCCATCAGGTTGTTGAAAACGGATACTGGTTAGAATTTCATCTGCCGTTTTATCAAGGATTTTATAGCCTTGATAAAAGTCTTTTAGGGCTATTTCACGCACCTCTCCTTCTTCATTTTTCAGAAAAATAGTCGCATTTAAAGCTAAAAGAAAAACCGTCATATCCCCAATTGGTGAAGCATTGACAAGGTTTCCCGCTATCGTCGCCATATTGCGAATCGGTGTTGAACTGACGAGTTTTAAATGTTTTTGCAAATTTGGAAAAGCCGCATTCATTTCAGGCGATTCTTTTAGGTCTGATACGGTTGCGGAAGCACCGATTGTAAACCAACCATTTTCCCAT
>JANMJN010000857.1:0-2335 GCA_031371355.1 Saprospiraceae bacterium | reverse complement strand
GCATTACAATTAATGGAATGTGACAACGTTGTACCAATTCAAACGGAGTTGGTGGACATTGAGTTTATGCCCAACGGCAAATATATTTTCCATTCAACACTCAATATAAAAGAAGAAGGCAATTATCACATTCGTAAAAATTTCCTATTTACACAGGATAAAATGCGAAAGAAAGCACCTGAAAAGGCAGTTTTGATTCAATCTATTGAAGATGATACTTTGGTTTTACAAATGAGTTATAAAGGGAAAGATCAATGGCTGACTTTAGTTAAGGAAACAGCGAGTGAAAAAGCAAAGGTTAATGAAGATGCCCAAGTGGTAGCAAATGTAACAAACACGCCTTCTTCAGTGGTCTCTACAACCAATTTATCAAGTAATCCCATAGATTCTATTCAAAAAGCTGAAGAAAAGAAGAAAAAAGAAGCAGCTGATAAAGAAATTGAGCGCAAAAAAGAAGAAGCTGCCGCCGATAAAAAACGTGAAGAAGAAGCCGACCGTAAACGTGAAGCTGCCAAAAAGTCTTCAAAAAAAGAAGATTCAAACCTTTCTCCGTCAGAAGCCTACAAAAAACGCGAAGCAAAACGCAAAATTGAGGAGCGCAAAGCAAAAGAAGAAGCCGAGAAGAAAGCAGCAATATTTCGGAAAGAATATGCTAAACGAGAAGCCGAAAAGAAAAAAAGGGAAGCTCGGAAAAAATAATAACAATGATAAAACACCCTTGGCATGATGTACAGGTGGGTAAAACGCCCCCTTCTATAGTTAATGCGATTATTGAAATACCGAAAGGTTCTCGTGCAAAATATGAGGTTGATAAGGACACTGGTTTGATAAAACTTGACCGCGTACTGAGGGGTTCGATGATGTATCCTTTGCATTATGGTATTATTCCACAAACATTGTTTGACGATGGTGACCCCTTGGATATTATGGTTTTGATGCAAGTGACAGTTGTGCCTTTGACTTTGGTATCCTGTCGTGTGATAGGGGTGATGCGAATGATTGATCAAGGTATTGAAGATGATAAAATTTTAGCCGTTGCCGAAAATGACCCCTCAGTATCTGATATGTATGACGTATCGGATTTGTCGGAAAGTTTAAAATCAGAATTGAAAGATTTTTTTGAAAACTATACTATTTTAGAAGGAAAAACGGTAAAAATTACGGATTTTCTAAATAGAAAAGAAGCGGCGAATACCATCGAATATAGCTGTAAACTCTATGACCAGAAATTCAAATAATTGGTCAGCTGCAAAGCCAATCATGTTAGGCAGAATGGATAAAAAAAGCAGTATTTTCTCGAAATCAAGGTTATTAAAGAACCGTTTGCCCTCAATCCAATTGACTCGGGTTTCTGAAATCTGAATGAGCAAAACGAAACTGACGTACCCAACGATGCCTAACCAAAGCGATACAAAAATAATAGAGGGGACCGCTGGAAATTGGTGTATAAAACGGCTAAAATCGGATAAAACACCACCTGTCATGATGTCTTTGACGATGAGTATCAAATTGAAAAACCCAAAAACAATTAAAAACGTACCCGCCCAACCTGACCGCAGCAACATGAAAATGATGAAAAGTAAAACGTAAATGCCGACTTGCACATTCGACAGAATGTCTTGGTTGTCTATCATTCGAACGGTAAAAAACATCAATACAGACAAAACAACAAAGGTGGGCAAGATATATTGGGGTATTTTGCTGACGATGCGACCGACATAAACAAACAGAAAAGCGGCTGATATTGAGAATATATTGCCACCTATTAATATCAAAAATGGCATCCCGCCCTTTGTACAGGCGTATAAACAAGGACAATCTGGCGCAAGGGTGAAGCCCGACACTTCACCGCCACTGATGATGGCACCGACCGAATGACCCAATTCATGCAAAATGGAGGCGAAAATACTGAGGGGGGCTAAAAGCGCATCGTTCAATTTATTGATAAAGAGAAAGATAATGGCTATAGTCAATACTCTGATTGTTAAAAGATTTTTCATCTATTACCATTTTAGCGATTTCAAGGGCTTGCGTCCGAGTATCAAACGAATATTGTAGTAAAACATCGCTATGACGGCAGCCAACCAAATATATTTCCAAATAATCGCTGGAAATATGCCGACAGTGCCTTCAAATTGCATTAGATCTGATGCAGGACCAAAGTTGAAGTCTTGGATAATATATAATGTTGATGCAATGCCAAAGAACATCAATGCCCAACTGACCCACTCTGCATGGCGGGCTATCAAATACAATAAAATACCATAAATGATTAAAATTAGAGTTGACAACCACGAATCGTACCAAAATATGCTGGCAAAAACCATTAAACCAC
>JANMJN010000848.1:0-2766 GCA_031371355.1 Saprospiraceae bacterium | reverse complement strand
TAAATCTGTGTCATCTGCGGTCTCCTCAATAATTACAATCAAAATAATAATAATTTGAAAACAATATTTATCATTCGTCATGCCAAATCAAGTTGGGCGGAACTCGGTGCAAGAGACTTTGACCGTGTGTTGGATAATCGTGGTCATCATGATGCACCTTTGATGGCTAAAATACTGAAAGAGGCGGGCGTTCAGCCCGATTTAATTGTTTCAAGTCCTGCGAAACGCGCCAAAACCACGGCGTTGTATTTTGCCAATGAATTTGGTTTCGATGCAGAAAAGATTGATTATCAATCCGATATCTATGACGCATTGGAAACAGATATTTTCAATATTGTCCGTGATTTGCCCAATACCGCCCATGTTGTTTTGCTTTTTGGACACAATCCGACGCTGACATATTTTACGAATAATTTCAATCCTAACCCTATTGAGAACCTTCCGACTTGTGGCATTGTACGTATAGCCTTGAACGTAGAAGATTGGTCGAAGTTCAGTGATAAAACTGCGCGAGTGACGGGTTTGTGGTTTCCGAAAATGTATAAATAGTGGATAGTTTATAGTGTATAGTTTTTAAAATTGAAAAAAATGAAATACGTTAGCCATATTGTTTTTGCTTTATTATTGTTCAGTTTCTTCTTTATGTCGTGCCAAAATAATCCCAAGACGCCTATTTCAGAAGAAAAACTCATTGATATATTAGTAGATGTCCATACTGCAGAAGCTATAACCGAATCTGAAACTCAACGGGTTCGGGATAGTATGAATCTAATTTATTATGCTCAAATCTATGAGAAGCATGGCGTTACGGGCAAAGACTTTGATTCGACAATGGTCGTTTATGCACATTATCCTGAACAATTTGACAGTGTTTATAGTAAAGTATTGCGTGTTATTAATGCGGGAAGAGATAGTTTACATAAAAGATGAAAAATAGAATAAAATTAAAAAAATGAAAGCCAATCGTCGTGGATTTTGACCCCTCAGTAAATTGGGTGTTTGTACAGCGTGAAACTTTACAATTTCTTAACGCTCTAATCCAAAAGCTCATGCCAAAAGAGCTATTTTTGCGGATTATTTTAAAAGAAACACGCACACCTAAATAAAATTGAAAAATAATGACTAAAATCCTTGTTGTAGATGATGAAGAAGACATTTTGGACTTCTTGAGTTATAACTTAAAAAAAGAAGGCTTTGAGGTCCAAACTGCTTCCAATGGTTCAGATGCTTTGGAAATTGCTCTTAAAACACAACCTGACCTCATTATTTTGGATATTATGATGCCTCAATTAGATGGTATCGAAGTATGTCGTCGTTTGCGTGCACAACCCCAATTTCTGAAGACCATCATTACTTTTTTGACAGCTCGGGATGAAGACATCACGCAAATAAAAGCCCTCGATGTTGGCGGTGACGATTATATCACTAAACCGATAAAACCGCAAGTATTAATCAGTCGAGTCAAAGCGTTGTTGCGCCGCAACAAAAAGGAAGTAGATGAAAAAGATCACATCATCGAAGTATCTGATTTGAAAATTGATCGACAAAGAGTGCAAGTACTGAGGGGGGAGGAAATAATAGATTTGCCTAAGAAAGAATTTGAGTTACTTTTGCTTTTGGTTTCACGTCCGGGTAAAGTATTTACACGAGAAGAGATTTATCATAAGATTTGGGGCAATGATGTCATTGTTGGCGATCGTACAATTGATGTGCATATTAGAAAATTACGTGAGAAAATTGGTTCCGACCAAATAAAGACACTTAAAGGGATTGGTTATAAATTCGATTTTTAAGCGTCTTGAGTCGTTTATCTTTTATTTTTTTATTAGAAAACAGATACGCATAACTCAACTCATTTGACAAAGACCTATGTTCAAGAATCCTACACCAAAACAACTCGCTTTTTATTCCGCTTTGATTACAACTTTATCGGTTTTCATTGCTGTCATTGGTATCAATTTAGAAGCCACTGCCATGAGCAGGGCATTGAACATTGTTCTATTGCCTTTAATCACTTTTGTTATCTGTTTTTTTATAACAACTTACTTAATCAATGCTTTTATTTATAGGCGTATAAAAGTGATTTACAAAAAGATTTCGGATGCAAAAAAGACCGATGAACAAACCAGTTTAGGCGGTGACACACTTGAAGAAGTTGAAAATGAAGTTGAAAACTGGGCAGATAATAAGAATAAAGAGATTGCTACGCTCAAAGAGTTGGAAGAATACCGTCGTAACTATATTGGCAATGTGAGCCACGAATTGAAAACACCCATTTTCAACATTCAGGGTTTCCTACACACGCTTATTGACGGGGGCATCAATGACCCCTCACTAAATATGGTCTTTTTGCAAAAAGCTGCACGAAATGTTGAACGCCTGGATACCATTGTTCAAGATTTAGATACCATTTCAAGACTTGAAAGCGGTAAAATGACGCTCAATTTGCAGGTTTTTGATATTCAAAATTTAACGCTTGAAGTGTTTGAAGACATTGAATTGCGCACCAAAGCCAAAAACATCAAATTATCATTCAAAGAAGGTGCGAATCATGGCTTTCGGGTTAGAGGAGCAAAAGGGTTTCCGTACGCGGAATCCGATTTGGTGGAGACCTTTGGATTGGTACGCCCAAAACTCGTTTCTTTGCGCGAGCGTCTCCTTATTGAAGGCTCAGATTTCGTCCGCGAAAAAAGACGCGTGCGGCTTTCCTACGCTGGCGCTCAAAAGGTGCTGGAAGCTCTCCAGCAGCCGCCTGACGAAGTTTTC
>JANMJN010000811.1:0-2669 GCA_031371355.1 Saprospiraceae bacterium | reverse complement strand
TTTCTTTAGTCATCGAATCTATCTCGCCATTACCCATAACTTCCTTGACATTTTGCCAAACCCGAGTCAAATTATCGGGTTGATTTGCCAATGCTTTCCAAAAATTATTGACATCAGCCACCTTTCTAGCGGCTTTTATGTCGTCAAAAACAGCCTTTACTTTTGGGCTGGCTTCTTCGTAGTTGATGAGTTTTACTGTTGCCATTGTATTAATTTTTGTATTATGTCATTCTGTTTTTTTTTTTGTCATTCTGAACGCAGTGAAAGAATCTGTGTAAAATATTATTCAGATGCATTCACCGAGTTCAGAATGACAAAAAATTAACAATCTAACATTTAATCGTACATCAATGACAACAGTAAAACTCATACAATACGAAGAAGCCAGCCCCCAAGTAAAGGCTGTTTTTGACGACATAAAAGCCACCAGAAAGGTCGCAGATGTCAATAATTTTTGGAAAGCATTGGCAAATCAACCCGATAATTTGACTCGGGTTTGGCAAAATGTCAAGGAAGTTATGGGTAATGGCGAGATAGATTCGATGACTAAAGAAATGATATACATCGCTGTTTCGATAATGAACAACTGCGATTATTGCATTCATACGCATACGGCGGCTGCCCAATCGAAAGGAATGACTGAAGGTCAATATCAAGAGTTATTAGCGGTTATTGCCTTGGCGAGTACGACAAATGCGTTTGCAAATGGCTTAAAAGTACCCGTAGATGAGCAATTTTTGAAATAGTTATTTACCTAACCACAACTTAAATGCTTCTACTTTTTCACGACTCATGAGAATATCGTCCTTAAATGGTGGGTTGTTCAAAACAATTTTTAAACGACTGTTGGAGTAAGCGATAACGTCTTTGATACTTGAAATAGCAGCAATAAATTGACGATTGAGCCTAAAAAAACGCTCTGGTTCAAGCAATTCGTCCAACTGGTCGAGGGTATAATCTACGATGTATTTGCGCCCGTTTTTATGATAGAGCCAAACGCTTTTGTTTTCACCGAGCAAAAAATCAATGTCTTCTGCTTGAATTGTTTGTAAATGTTCACCGATTTTGACCAAAAAACGGGTTTTATACTGAGGGGTCGCTATTCGTTGCGTCACCATCTGCATCATTTGACGCATGACGGTTTCATCAAATATAGGCGAAGCAGTTGTACTTTGTAACAAACGCCATTTTTCAAAGGCTTTTGACAAATCGCTGACGCTAATGGGTTTCAATAAATAATCAATACTGTTGACTTTGAACGCTTTTAAGGCATATTCATCATAAGCCGTTGTGAAAATAACAGGACATTTGACAGCCGTTTTTTCAAAAATTTCAAAACTCACACCATCGGCTAATTGTATATCAAAAAATGCCAAGTCAGGTGCTGGATTGTTTTTAAACCATTCAACAGCCGTTTTCACTGAATCCAAAACAGCCAAAATGTCACAATCTTTTTCTACTCTTTTCAAAGACATAATAAGCCCTTCGGCTGCCAATTCTTCGTCCTCAATGATGATAATTTTCATGCTGATATTATTTAGGAGACCACTGATGATGATTCAACAGATTTACGCTGATTTTTTTGTATCCCATAAGGAAATAAGAAAAATCAGTTTAAATCTGTTGAATCAGTCCAATCAGTGGTCTCTTACATTTTAACTTTGAATAATGGGAATTTTTACGGTAAAACTATCCAAATCTTGATAGACGAGGACTTTTTTATCGCTTAAAAATTGATAGCGGGAACGAATGTTTTCTAAGCCTACGCCCGTTGATTCGCCGACGCTGTTTTTCTTTTGCACATTATTTTTCACAACAATATAGTCTTTATCTTCCTGAAACAAGTCAATACTGAGGGGGTGTATTTTCGACGCTTCGTTGTGTTTTAAGGCATTTTCCAAGAGCATTTGTAATGTTAAAGGCGCAACCATTCCTTCTGATTGAATGTGAATAGTCGTTTTCAAACGCTCACCAAATCGTATTTTCATCAGATAAATATAGGCTTCTAATTGCGTTAATTCCTCTGCCAAAGGCACAACTTCCTTGTCGCGGCTCTCTAAAACGTAACGATAGACCATTGACAACTGCCTGACAAATTGCTCTGCCATATCTGCATCTTTATGTACCAATGTGGTCAAAACATTGAGACTATTGAATAAAAAATGAGGATTGACTTGGTTTTTTAAGGTTTCATAACGGGCAGCGATTTGTTCTTTTTTCAATCGTTCGGCTTCAATTAGCGTTTGTTTCCAAGACTCTAAAAAACCGCTACCATGAAGAAAAATCGATATGAAAAAAGTAATTAATAGTGTAATAATAAAAGAAGTGAGATTCAAATATTTAACCAAAACATCTATACCAAATTGTCCTTTGAATAAAATCATCCATACATAAATAATTAAAAGCCAAACCAAAAAGGTATAAACAATGGTTGTAACAACAGTTAAAACCAAACGTTTCGGCGAATTTTCAACCCACGGAAAACGTGTGTTAAGCCAATCGGCTATATAGCCGTTTCCGGACCACAACAATACGCCACCGATGCCGTTGACGACGACATCGCTAATAAGATTTACAGAATTTATACCGTTTATGAACCAAAACAAAAGTGTTACGACTATGCCAAACCCTAAAAAAACAGGCAGAATCTCTTTCAGTATTTTCATTTT
>JANMJN010000790.1:0-5594 GCA_031371355.1 Saprospiraceae bacterium | reverse complement strand
TGCATCGGCAGCAAGTGATTGACTCGCTGCCCTGCCCTATTGTCTATTCGGGGAGTCCTTTGGCGTTTAGTTTTAATGAAGACAATCAAGAAAAATATGTTATGCTTATTGAAGTGAAACCCAACCAACCTGTTGATTATCAACGCATTAAACTGACTAAAAATAAAAAATTACTGAGGGGGCGTTTCGAAGACGTTGACGAAGCCGTTGCTTGGCTTTCAGAGAACCCTAATGATTTGGTACAACTGACTATTGTTTCTGATACATATTTGAACCCTTTAATAACACAACGACTTCGGGCAGCTCATAAAGGAATTGTAGAGATAAGACCTGAAATCCATGATGTAAATGCCCTTCATATTTCTAAGAATATTGACCTGGGTAAAAGCATTGATGAACTGTTTTGGGACTATTTCAAGCGTGAAAAAAATCAAGAACCGAATGAAGATTTGAAGCTACTTTTTAAAGAAGTTTTAGCAGTTGAAACTGAAAACGAAAAACTATGATACCTAAATTATTGACAATCAAAGGTTTGTATTCTTACCAAACGGAACAAAGGATTGATTTTGAAGAACTAACAAAGAGCCATCTGTTCGGCATTTTTGGCAATGTCGGTGCAGGAAAGTCCTCAATTTTAGAAGCCATTATGTTCGCATTATATGGCGAAGTAGAGCGTATGGGCAAAGTTGGGCGCAACTACAATATTTTGAATTTGAGTAGCGACGAATTATTGATTGTTTTTGATTTTGAAATTGAAGGAAAATTATATCGGAGTAAAGTTTCAGGAAGCCGAAATAGCAAAAAATTCAATGACGTAAAAATTAAACAACCTGCTTTTTTTGAACATGTTGAAGGTGATTTCAAACCTATTGACATCGAAACGGCTGAAACACTTATAGGCTTAAAACCTGATGATTTCAAAAAAACGATTATCATTCCGCAAGGTACTTTTCAAGATTTTTTGCAATTAGGCGATACAGAAAGAGCGCGGATGATGCGTGAATTATTCGGTTTGGAACGTTACGAATTAGAACCAAAAGTTAAGGTTTTATTGATTCAAAACGATTCAACGATTCAAGGTTTGAAGGGTCAATTGATTCAAATTGGTGATATAAAATTGGCAGATATTGCGCATAAACAAACACAACTTACTGATTTACAAGTAGATATAAGTAAACAACAAATCGAACTTGACAAAAACAGAAAAACTGAAAATGACTTAAAACAACTTAAAGTTGATTTTGAACAATGGCTACAAAACCAAAAACAGCATGATGAATTAGCTGCCCGTGAAGCCCATTTCTTGGATCTTCAAAAGCAGATGGAGGACTATGAAATGGCTTTTTTGACTTTTAAAAACCTCTTTGAAAATAGCAAAAAATTAGCAATTGATTTGTCTAAAAATAAGGTTGAATTAGAAAACAAACGACAAAAATTTGCAGAAAATAATGTTTTCTTAGAAAAATTGCATTTATCGAAAGAAAACTTGACCCCTCAGTATGAGCAGCGCGAAAACCTCAAAAAACAAGCTGAAGAAGCGCGGAAAATAAGAAGTATTCAAGTTGCCGAAGCAGAAGTAGTTAAATTGGAAACACGACTTGCCAATGGCAATATTCATTTAAATGAAAAAAATCAATCGCTTGATACATTCAAAATAGCGGCGGCTGAAATTGAAAAACAGCGAGTCGCCTTAAGGGCAAATCAACCGAATTTAAGTATATTAAACGCTGTAAAAGATTGGTTTTCAGAGAATTTTAATTTACAAAAAGAGATAGTGCGACTTGAAAAAGAGCGTAAAGAAGTTAATGAGAAATTGGCAGCTATTGATCAATCTAAATCTGTTATCGTTTGGAAAGATTTGCCCATACTTAATATTCAGTTGTCAACTGAAGCCAAAATTTCAGATATTATAGCAGAAGTTAAGTCGAAATTAGCAGATATAAAAACTGTCATTGAACATATTCAACATGAACAATTGCACCTGAAAGCCTCTGAAAAATTAGAATCGTTGGCAACGGCGCTCACAGAAGGCGACCCTTGCCCTTTGTGCGGCGCAACACACCATCCTTCTTTGATGCAAATCAGTGAAGTACGATCCACTTTAAAAAGTTTAGACGCTCGTTTGGTGCAGCATAAAAAAGAAATTCAAACGCTTGAAAATATTGAAAATCAACTTATTACGCTCAATATTAATTTCAATAATGAAACTTTTGCCCTTCAAAATATAAACGTTGTTTTAACTCACGAAAAACAAAAATTAGACGTACATTTTCAAAAATTCGCTTGGCAATCTTTCTCACCAATTGATTTTAGGGCTGTTGAAAAAGCCATGCAAGCTGCTGCAGATTTTGATAATACAATGCGAAAACTTGAAGATGATTTGCGAAAAATCAGCAAAAACAAAGAAATTACTGAGGGGGATATTGAGCGATATCGAAAGGAATTAAGCAATATACAAGCAGATGCGGCGGCGCAACAATCCGCTATTCAAGTTTTAAAAGCACAAATCGAAGTGTTAAATTTTGAGATTTGGCGCGGTAAGTCTGAACCAGAGTTAGAAAAATCGGCAGAAGACCTTGAAAAACAATATATTACGATTGAAACTCAATATCAATATTTAGAAAAACAAATTCAAAAATGTCAATCGGATGGGCAAATACTGAGGGGGAGTATTGATACTTTGGCGCAAGCACAAAATACATTAGTGGCAAATCAAGCGGCTCTTGTTTCGGAATTGAATGACAAATTGAAAGCAACACATTTTGATAATCTTGAATTAGTTGAACACATATTAGCTACAAATTTGAAAGTATCGGAGGAGCGTCAAAAATTGGATGATTATAAAAATCAGAAGCTACTTGTTTCGGCTCGGCTTTCTGAATTGAACAAAAAACTGCAAGGGCGAATATATAATCCTGAAAATCACCATGCGTTAATCAATAGTATTCAAAGCATTGAGAAAAATATTCAAACGCAAAATCAAATTATTGGTGAACTGAATAGAGATATCAAGGACATGACCATTCGGTTGCAACAGCGTCAAGAAACGGAAAAAGCATTAATTGTTTGCGAACATCGTGCTGAAAACTTACGCATACTGAGGGGTCTGTTTCAACGAAGTGGTTTTGTTAATTATGCCAGTTCCGTCTTTTTACAAAGCATTATCAATGCCGCTAATGAACGATTTATGATGTTGACGAAACAGCAATTACGTCTTGAAATCACGGATAATAACAGTTTTATTGTTCGAGATATGCTCAATGGCGGTCAACTGCGGGATGTACGCACCTTGTCAGGTGGTCAAACTTTTCAAGCATCATTGTGTTTGGCGTTGGCATTGAGCGACCATATTCAAAGTCGGCACCAGGCGCGACAAAATTTCTTTTTCTTAGATGAAGGTTTTGGTTCACTTGATAGTGAATCGCTGCAAAAGGTTTTTGAAGCGTTGAAAGCTCTACAAAAAGAAAACCGCATTGTAGGTGTGATTTCGCACGTAGAGGATATGCGTTTGGAGATTGACCGTTATTTGCAAGTAACATTATCGGAAAATGGAGGCAGTCAAGTTGAATTAGTTATCGGTTAAAATCTAACAAAAACAGCCATTTCGTACTCCGAAATGGCTGTTTTTGTTAGCAAAATGATATTTTACAATTATTGAGCAGCAGGTTTTACCGCGCCTTTGATCGTCAAAACCGTATTAGCTGGATCTGTATTAGCTGTCAGTGTGACCGTTTTTTGTTGGTCACCAGGTTTGCCTTTTGAGTCAAAAACGACTTTTATTACACCACTTTTACCAGCTTTAATAGGCTCTTTAGGCCATTCTGGAACCGTACATCCGCATGAACCGTGTGCGTCGCTGATGATAAGGTCATTTGAACCCGTGTTTTTGAATTTAAAAATATGGGTCATTTTGTCACCTTCGTTTACACTTCCCCACGAATAGCTTGTTTCTTCAAACTTAATAGCTGTTGTTTTTCCAGCAGGAACAGCTGCAGGTGTAGCAGGTGTTGTTTGTGCTGAAACGGGTTTAACAGGCTCAACTGTTGGTTTCGAAGCCGCAGCGGCACCCGAAGAAGGCGCAGCAACAGTCGCGTCAGGCGTTGCCATAGATATAGGCACCGCAGAGGGTTCTGGAGTAGAAGTTGAGGCCGTTGTTGCTGTTTCTGATGTAGGTTTATCATTTTTGCAAGCAGCAAAAGACAAAGCGAATGTGGCGAAAATGAAGCCTTTAATGAGATTTTTCATTGCAATTCAAATTTTTTTTAAATAATATTTATTTTTTTATCAATTCGTTTTTTTGAAAGAGACAAATTTAGATAAATGAACGGAAATACTGAGGGGTAGATTGGATTCTTTAAGGTTATTTTTTGAAAAATATGTCAAAAACCCATTTGAAACCGACAAATAACAAATTAATCTTTAAACATATCAGGGCGGCGTTCCTGCGTCCGTTTTATGGACTCTTCGTATCGCCATTCGTTTATTTTGGCTTCATGACCAGACTTCAAAACATCTGGGATGCGCCAACCATTGTATTCTTCAGGACGTGTGTAAACGGGAGGTGCGAGTAAATCGTCTTGAAACGAGTCGAACAACGCCGATGTTTCATCACCTAAAACGCCTGGAATCAAACGACCGATGGCATCAACCATAACAGCCGCCGCTAACTCACCACCACTCAATACGAAGTCTCCAATTGATACCTCCAAAGTGATAAAATGTTCCCTTATACGTTCATCAATACCTTTATAATGTCCACATAAAAAGATGAGGTTATTCAACATGGAAAGTTGATTTGCCATAGGTTGGTCAAATTTCTTACCATCTGGAGTCAGAAATATCACTTCATCGTAGTTCCGTTGGGCTTTTAGTTCGTTGATGCAGTTTGCAATTGGTTCAATTTTCATCACCATGCCTGCACCGCCACCAAATTGATAATCATCAATTTGTTTATGACGACCTATACCATAGTCTCGGAGATTGTGTACGACAACCTCGTACAAGCCTTTTTGTTGTGCTCGTTTCATGATGGAATGTTGAAACGGGCTGTCTAAAAGTTCAGGAACGGCAGAAATGATGTCTATTCTCATGATAATGATGAATGATGCATGATAAATGATGAATAATGAATATTAAGGAGTAGGTAAGATTCATCGTTCATCATTTATCATTCATCATTAAATTACTGGTTAATCTTAATCAATTCAACCTCGAAAATCAAGGCTTCGTAAGGACCGATGTCTCCACCTGCACCACGCTCACCATAAGCAAGATTGTAAGGAATGAACAACTTCCATTTTGAACCTGTTTTCATCAATTGTAATGCTTCTTGCCAACCTTGAATTACACCATTGACTGGAAAATCAATCGGTTGACCACGTTCAACGGAACTATCAAAGACTTTACCATTGAGCAAAGTGCCATGATAATGAACTGTTACTTTGTCTGTTGCCTTTGGCATCGCTCCCGTGCCGTCTTTGATGACTTCGTATTGCAATCCGCTTGCTGTCGTCGTAACACCTGCGCGTTTTGCATTTTGGTCAAGGAAAGTTTGGCACCTTTCGATGGTTGTTCCAAAGAATTCCCTGCCACTT
>JANMJN010000778.1:0-9725 GCA_031371355.1 Saprospiraceae bacterium | reverse complement strand
TTCAAGTTTTTTTGTCCCGAATATTATTCTTTTTGAAGGCGTTTATGTTCGGGAAACTTTTAAAGTTTCCCGAACATGGTGCCCAAAACCATAGAATATTTTGCACTAAAAATTTCGATTTGCCTTTTGAGACAACCTCATCCTTCAAAATGCAGTGAAAGAGTAAAAGTCCTTGACATTAATTTTTCAATAGCAGTTGCATCTCTGATTTCTCGATTATATATCAACATATTACCTAAGCCATGTGAGACTTTAAACTCAGGCGAAAAGATGAAATAGGGAAAAAACATCTGAATACCTACGCCAAACTCTGCTTGATAATCTGTCGGCGAAATTCGAGCGTATTGGCTCAATTGCCGTCCACGACTTTTTGATTGAATGTCGTAACTGTATTTGATGCCCGCCATAACGAACAAACGTTTGTCATGATAAGGCGCAGATTTATAGCGTACATGAAAAGGTAATTCGACAAAAACGGATTCGATTTTATTCAAATACTCCGCTTTGTTTTTACGAGTGGGGTCATATTGTAAGTCTCTTTCAGCGAACGAGAAGCCGGGTAGAAAACGAATATCGAAATTATCGCCAATTCGTAAATTACTGATTATCTGCAAATTAAAGCCAGGTCCTTTGATAGATTCAATGCCTGCAATGCTATCATTTAAGATGAAATTTTTACCTCTGTAGACGCGAAAATCGGACTTGTTGTAGCCCAGAGTAATACCGAAATAGTAATTCCGATTCTGAAAGTCCAGGAAGTTGTAATTGCCACGACCAACTGCTTGACCCCTCAGTAAAAAAGGGCAAAGGGCAAAGTACAAGAGACAAAGAGCGAGTGGCAATTTGTTTTTTATGGCTTGTTGCCAGTGTAAATGGAGCAGATGCCGAGTGTTAAAGATTTGCATTGTATGTCTTTAAATCCGATTTTTTTCAAAACTGTTAAAAATTTATCGCCATCGGGGAAGGCTTGAACCGACTCATATAAATAGGAATAAGCACGATTGTCTTTCGAAGTTAGCTTGCCGATAATTGGCAAAATGTACTTGAAATAAAAATTGTACAACTGACGAAATGGAAAACTTGTGGGTTTTGAAAATTCAAGGATGATTAATTTTCCGCCCCCCCTCAGTACACGGTGCATTTCCTGCAATCCACGTTCCAAATTTTCAAAATTGCGAACACCAAAAGCAACGGTCACAGCGTCGAATTTATTGCCTTCGTAGGGTAATTGCTCCGAATCGCCAAGGGTCAATTCTATTCTCTCTGACAAGCCTTCTTTAATTATTTTTTGCCGTCCAATATTCAGCATTTCGGCAGATATATCCACCCCTTTTATGTTCAAATCCTTGATTTTCAACTGTTTTATGGTGTTTATTGCCACGTCTGCTGTCCCAGTAGCAACATCTAAAACGGTTTTTGGGTTCACGGAAACGAGTTCAGCAATCATTTTTCGCCGCCATGTTTTGTCCATATTGAGCGATAAAAAATGATTTAAAAAATCGTAGTTACCTGCGATATTGTCAAACATTTTGGACACTTGCTGCTTTTTACTACCGTCCGCTTCGTAAGGCTTAACTTCCATTTTTATTTCGTTAATTCGTGATTCGTTAATTCGTGTATTCGTTAATTTGTGATTCGGGTATTCGTTAATTCGTGTATTCGTTAATTTTTAGTGACGAATTAACGAATACGCGAATCGAAGAGTTATCAACTAATGCTCATGCCCAATAATTCCGCTTTGGTCGGGCACTTCAATTTCAATCACTGCATCGTCTTCGAGAATGACGCATTGACAGCCGAGACGCGATTCGAGACGTGGATTTCGGGCGCGGTCAATGAAATCTTCTTCTTTGTCACTGATTTCTTCAAGAAAGTCTTCTCCGTTTAAAACATAAACATGGCAAGTCGAGCAAGCGCAGACACCACCACAGTTGTGATTCAAATGTATGTCGTGGTCTTCTGTAAGTTCCAAAATGGAATAGCCAGCTTCGGCTTCAACTGTTTTGGGTTTGATATTTTTATCTTCAAAAGTGAATTTCACAATAGCCATAAAGCATTGATTTTTAATGATTTAACGATTCAGTATTGGTTGATTCGTTTTTCGAAAATTCGTTGATTCGTTACATGCTTTCTGTACGGGTTAACGAATAACGAATCAACAAGCAACCCCTAACGAGATTGCGGCGCAAATGTACGGTTTGATAAGTGGTTAACAAACTTCGCTTGTCAATGTTTTTCAATTTGGGCAACTTTGATGGATATTCACTCTTTTTATTCAAAAATAGGAAGGGATACTGAGGGGGGGATGATTGAAAATAGATGTACTTTTGCGGGCTTGTCTTTAAGAGATAGCAAAATGTGTTTTTATACATTTAAAAAATATATTTTATTAGAATGAGAATCATATCTGGAAAATTCAAAGGTCGTCGCTTTTATCCGCCTGCCGACAATTGGCCCACGCGTCCGACAACGGACTTTGCCAAAGAAGGGCTTTTTAATATATTAAACAATACCTTTGATTTTGAGGATATTAAGGTTTTAGACTTGTTTGGTGGCACGGGCAATCATACTTATGAGTTCATTTCGCGGGGTTGCAACGATGTGACGTATGTTGATAAACATGCTCCTGCTGTCCGTTTTGTCCGTGAAACGACGAAAAAATTAGATATTGAAGACAAATTACGCATTATTCAAGGCGATGTGTTCAAATTTATTTCAGCCGCTTATGAGCAATTTGACTATATTTTTGCAGGTCCGCCTTATGGTTTGGCAGGTTTGGATTCTATTCCCGATAAGATTTTTGAGAAGAAATTACTGAGGGGTGATGGTTGGTTCGTTTTGGAGCATAACCCGAATCATAGTTTTAAGGCACACCCTCATTTGTTTCAAGTGCGTAATTATGGTAAGACAATTTTTAGTATTTTCAAGAATGATGTGCAAAATGAGGAACAAGAAGTAGATTTGGAGACCACAGAGTAGACTGATTTGACAGATTTTCTCTGATATTTTCTTTATATCTGTACAAAACAAAAGTAAAAATCAGTGAAAATCTGCCAAATCAGTATCATAAGTGGTCTAAACAAAGTAATTGTAAAATTAGCCAAAAAGAAACTTACCTAACTTACGGCATCAGCTTTTAGTTGCATAATCTCTTCAAACTGCACAACACCTGTTTTAGTATCGTAATATGCTGATACAATACCGACTTCATTATTTTGAATACACTCCTTCAAATAAGGGCTTTGTTCCAGAAGTTCCGTAATCGAGTTTTGAGTATTGCGTTGCGTTATGCGTTCCATTATTTCAACGTTTTGAGTATCAATTTCTGATGGTTTGCAACCGCATTGAGTAATAGCTTTCTCAATTTTCGATGTGATAGAAGCGATATTATGGTCTTTTATTTGATGTACAGAAGCATTAATCGCCCCACAATTTGAGTGTCCGATAATTACAATGAGTTTGGCATGTATTTCTTTAATTGCCAATTCGACACTGCCTGTGATTTCGGGGTTTATAACACTGCCAGCAATACGAATCGAAATTAAATCACCTAAACCTGCATTAAAAATGATGTCAGGAGAAGTCCGTGAATCAATACAACTGATGATGACAGCCATGGGGTTTTGTCCCATTGAGGTCGCATTGACTTGGTGTCGGTAATACTTTTCGTTCCATTTGCCATTGACAAATTGCTTGTTTCCAGCTTTTAACAAGTCAACAACCTCTGTTGGTTTTAAGTTTTGTTGCGTCTCTTTGTCTAAAACATTGACGAATTGAATGTGGTCGGACAATTGATATTTGTCTTTTAAACCGATTATATTGAGTTTTATTTGCCTTTCTGGAGCGACAACATTTTTAAAGTCATAAATTATCTCCAAAACATCTTCGTCAATAAAGTCTGAATAGGTGGCATCAATAATGACCTTCTCATTTTCTGGAACACCCCACAATGTATCTTTAATTGAAGCTTTATTCAAAAAAGATACCTGATTTGCGAGTTCTAAACGTATGACTTCGCCAATGTGCAGTTTATCTTTTTCTATAACAAAAGGATTTCTGTAATTGTCGCGTAATAAAAAGAAACCACTTATGAACAAACCAAACAGAATACCAATCAACAAATCTGTGAATACGATGGCTATAATTGTTGATATAAAAGGGATAAACTGATGCCATCCTTTTTTGTACATACTCGTAAACAACGAAATTTTTGTCAATTTATACCCTGTCATTAGTAATATTGCCGCCAATGATGCCAAAGGAATTAAATTGAGTAATGGGCTCAATGCCAATACACTGATAAGCATGAAAATGCCATGTAGAATGGAAGATAATTTAGATTCATTTCCTGAATTAATGTTCACAGAACTTCTTACAATAACTGAAGTAACAGGTATGCCACCAAACAAACCTGCCAAAATATTGCCGACACCTTGAGCAACTAATTCCCGATTGGGTGGGGTTTGGCGTTTATGAGGGTCAATATTGTCAACGGCTTCAATGTTTAACAAGGTTTCCAAAGATGCGACGATGGCGATTGTGAAACCGACTAACCAAACATGATGATTGCTTAATGACGCTATATTGGGCAAATGAAAATAGGTGGATAAATTGCCAAAATCGAAAGGTGGTAGGCTAACTAAGTGTGATTCACCGATAACTAATGTTGGAACATATCTAATGAAAAATTGATTTAAAGCAACGCCAAAAAGGACGATGAACAATGCCGCTGGGAAAAATTTGAGTTTTTTCATGGGTGTTTTGTCCCAAAAAGCCAATATGACGATGGATAAAAGGCTGATAATCAATGCCCCGGGTGTTAAGAAATTGATGATGCTGAAAAGTTCAGAAAAAGTATTTTCTCCATCAGCTTGAAAAAAAGTAAAATCGCCTTCGGCATCTTTATCGTAGCCAAAAGCGTGTGGTATTTGTTTGAGTATCAAAATAATACCAATAGCTGCCAAAAGCCCTTTGATAACGTTTGACGGAATGTAATTGGCGATAAAACCTGTCTTTGCGAAACCCATTCCCAATTGGATAATGCCTGCAATGAGAACAGCCGTTAAAAAAATATCAAATGAACCGAGTTGTGTGATGGCAGACAAAACAACGGCTGCAAGTCCTGCTGCTGGACCACTGACACTGGTTTGAGAATGACTCAATAGACCGACGACGATGCCGCCGATAATGCCAGAAATGACACCTGATAATAAAGGTGCGCCTGATGCTAATGCGACACCTAAACATAAAGGGAGTGCCACTAAAAAGACAACGATACTCGCTGGAATATCGTTTTTCAATGCTGATAATTTCATTGTGTTAAGAATATGAGTTGTTTAAAAGACATACTGCTTTACAGTGACTGAACACTGAAAAGAAATATATTGATGATTTAGCTATTGCAGGTAAATGACTGTAATAACATTGAATAGAAAAAAAAGTAGAATTAAAGGCTTAAATCTTAGGCGGTGGGCTTTCCAAATCAATTGAGAATGTGCAGACAAATTGCTCATCTGTAATGTGGATGGTATTTTTGAGATAAGCAGAACCTAAACAAACAAATGGCGTTTGATTGAATTTATTAAACTCAAAAAATTGGTCGGATTCTTCATTTTCTGATTTTTTTTCAGAATTGTCTTCTTCTGCTGACTTTTTCTTGTTTTCTGCGTCATTATGGTCAGACTTATTGTCTTTTTGTTCCTTTATGGAAAACTCTTTTGGCAAACCTTCGTTCAAGGACTCGATTGTCCAAAGCACGTTGCTGGAGATAACAGTGACTAACCACAAGGCGAATAATATGTAACCTATTTTTTTTATCATAAAATTGGGTGTAAAAGTAGCGAAAAGTAAACTGAACCACGTTGTTTTAAAAAAAAACAATCAAATTCTTTTATAGTCGTTAATGAAAACTTAAAAACATACGTTATTGTATAAAACTTCTCAAATTTGCAGCACTTTAATACCCCCCTCAGTATAAAGGCTTATATATTTCTCAAAATCATTAAAATTCATAAAATTACAGTCAATGAAGAACGACTTGATAAAACTTTTCCTAACAGGACTCACTATTTTTACCTTACACAATACTATACTCGCCCGAACAAATAGCGATGAGGGCTACGAAATTAAAGTCAAATTGACAGATTATACAAGCGATACGCTATATTTAGGCTATCAAATGGGTGGACAAACTTATTTGACTGATACTGCCGTCTTTGATAAACAAGCGAACTTGTTTACCTTCAAAAAAGAAAAAAAATTAGTAGCAGGCGTTTATCTCATAGTTGTTGATACGAAAGACAATTATTTCCAAATCATGGTCAACGACAAGGAGCAACGTTTTTCCTTGACAACTTCTGTAGCTTTGCCTTATTATGAAGCGACTTTGAAAGGGTCAAAAGACAATGAGTTGTTTTACAATTATATGAAATTTCTGTCCGCAAAACGCAAAGACGCTGAAACGGCTGGTGCTTTGAAAGTACAGGATTCGGTGGCTTCGATGAAAAAATTTGCAGAATTGGATAAAGAAGTCAAGAGTTATCAATGGGATTTGGCAAAGAAAAATCCGACCATGGTTTCTGCAGTACTCATAAAATCAGCGATAGAAGTTGAAATGCCCAGTTTTGATAACATTAAAGAAGCTGATAAAAAGCAATTGGCTCAATATTATTACTACAAAGAGCATTGTTTTGACAATTTTGAATTGGGCAATCCAGCTCTTTTGAGAACGCCCGTTTTGCAACAACGTGTGGATTATTATATTGAGAAACTTACACCGCAACATCCTGACTCTATTACAGAGTCTTGTTATCGTATGTTGGATGCAATGAAGCCTGCTAAAGAGACTTTCCAGTTCTATTTTATCCAGTTTTTGAATAAATATGCTAAGTCAAACCTAGTTGGTTTTGATGGTATTTATGTGAAACTAGCTAAAAAATACATCGAACCTGGTTTGGCGGATGATTTTATTGAAAAAGAAAACAGGGAGAAAATCCTTCAAAATGCCAATAAATTAGAGCCGATTCTCATCGGTAAAAAAGCACCAGAAATCAAGACATTCAAAGAGGACAACACGATGATTAGTCTGTCCGAAATAAAGGCAAAATTTACTGTATTGTTCTTTTTTGCGCCTGATTGTGGTCATTGTCAAAAACAATCACCTTTTTTAGTAGAATTCTATAAAAAAACGAAGGAAAGGCATTGGGACGTGAAAGTTGCAGCAGTTTGTACTTATGTGGGTCCCGACAAAATGCCTGAATGTTGGAAATATGTAAAAGAAAAAGGTTTTGATGAATTTATCAATACCATTGACCCATATATGATTTCGCGTTATAAAACGCTTTATAATGTTGAAACGACACCTCAAATCTATGTTTTGGACGAAAATAAAATCATTCGCTCAAAAAACATCGAAGCCAAACAGCTTGAAGAAGTAATTGAATTTTTGATGAAAGAAGATGCAGAGAAGATACAAAAAGAGGTTAAGGGGCATTAGTCAGCATTCATTTTCCAAACAAAAAAGCCAAACTTAGAACTGAATCTAAGCTTGGCTTTTATTTTTATACCCCTCAGTAAATTGAGGGTTTTATTTAATGAGAAATAGATTTCCCAATTATTTTATGCAAACGTCTCTACTTTTTTACCACGTTTACGGCTACTTTCATCCAACAACATCTTACGAAGGCGGATAGATTGTGGCGTTACTTCCACAAATTCGTCTTCTTGAATGTATTCCAAAGCCTCTTCCAAAGTAAATTTACGCGGTGGCGTCAAGCGTGTTTTCTCGTCAGTACCACTCGAACGCATATTCGTTAATTGTTTCGTCACCGTTACGTTTACAACTAAGTCTCCTGGGCGTGAATTTTCGCCAATGACCATACCTGTATAAACTTTTGCATTCGCTTCAACGAAAAACGTACCACGGTCTTGCAAGTTGTAGATAGAGAAAGGAATTGCGTTACCCGTTTCTTTTGAAATCAAAGAACCGTTTTGACGGCTTGGGATTTCACCTTTATACGGTTGGAACTCGATAAAACGGTGTGTCATAATGATTTCACCTTGGCACAAGGTCAACAAAGTTGAACGCATGCCGATGATACCACGCGAAGGGATTTCAAATTGCATCAACATACGGTCTCCTTTTGGCACCATTGACAACATTTGACCTTTACGGCGCGTCACATAATCAATAACAGTGCTGCTTTTTTCGTCGGGCACGTCAATATTCAATTCTTCAATTGGTTCATGTTTTTTACCATCAATCAATTTAGTGATAACCTGCGGTTGACCAATTTGCAACTCATAACCTTCACGACGCATCGTTTCAATCAAAACCGACAAGTGTAAAACACCACGACCAAACACTTGGAACGTATCGGCAGAGTCTGTTTCTTCAACACGTAGAGCGAGGTTTTTTTCTAATTCTTTGAACAAACGGTCTTTAATGTGACGGCTTGTAACGTATTTTCCTTCTTGACCAAAAAACGGTGAGTCATTGATGGTAAAAGCCATACTCATTGTTGGTTCGTCAATTGTAATTGTGCCAAGACCTTCTGGGTTTTCGAAATCCGCAACGCAGTCGCCAATTTCAAAACCTTCGATACCGACAATCGCACAAATATCACCTGCCACAACTTCTTCTGCTTTCACTTTACCCATACCTTCAAACGTATAAAGTTCTTTGATACGGCTTTTTTGAATCGTACCATCGCGTTTGATAAGCGAAATGTTCATACCAGGGCGCAAAACGCCACGACGCAAACGACCAATCGCAATACGACCAATGTATTTAGAGTAGTCGAGCGATGTAATCAACATTTGCACGCCGCCTTCAATATCCGCCTGTGGCGGTGGAATGTGTAGAAGGATTTGGTCGAGCAAATAAGTGATGTCTTCTGTTTGCTTGTTCCAATCTGGACTCATCCAGTTGTTACGTGCTGAACCGAAAACAACAGGGAAATCCAATTGGTTGTCGTTGGCTTCAAGCGCAAACATTAAGTCGAAAACTTGTTCGTGAACGATGTCAGGCGTACAGTTTTGCTTATCTACTTTATTGACAACGACAATGGGTTTCAAACCCAATTGAAGTGCTTTTTGTAAAACGAAACGTGTTTGAGGCATCGCGCCTTCAAATGCGTCCACCAAAAGCAATACACCATCACACATATTTAATACGCGCTCTACTTCACCACCGAAGTCACTGTGACCTGGGGTATCAATGATGTTGATTTTGTGATCTTTGTAACGAATAGACACGTTTTTAGCGAGAATCGTGATGCCACGTTCGCGTTCAAGGTCGTTGTTGTCGAGGAGGAGTTCGCCAGTCTGTTCGTTTTCACGGAAAAGCTTTCCGATAAGGATCATTTTGTCAACAAGGGTCGTCTTACCGTGGTCAACGTGAGCAATAATGGCGATGTTACGGATGTTCTGCATTGAGAGATTTTATTGTTAAAATATTTATGGTTTGATTGATAGATGGTTAATGGGTTAGAGGAGCGTTAATTGTCAATATTATTCAACAATATAACCATTTAACAATTTAGCCATGAATCATTCAACTTCTTTAAAAAACGCCGCAAAGATACGCCTTTATCATCGTTAAAATACCAGTATCTTGAAAATAGATGAAAAATTAGTCTTTGATTATCCAAAACGACTATTTATACTGAGGGGGGTATCAAGTTACAAATTTGATTTCATGAATGTGTGTTTTTACCAAACGGCTC